>NZ_JBLUPV010000026.1:0-70271 GCF_048068075.1 Pseudomonas sp. NY15354 | reverse complement strand
ATCGTGCACAAGAACGCCGGTTTGTAGATGTGTTTGCTCGCACGAACATCATCCATCAAACCGGCGTTCTTGTTTCTGTCTTTCCCGGGATTCCGTGAAGAACCTTTTTTTATGCCTGCATGCTGGCTCGATCAGCCTTCGGCCTGATCCTTCAGGTCATCCAGCGCATCCACGATCGCTTCGTCGTTGTCGGACATCGCATCCTGCATGTCTTGCATCATGGTCTTCTGCACCTCGACCACTTTCAGCGCCAGCTCACGGCCGTCCTTGGACCCCAAGATGATCGCCATCGCCTGCTCCGGGTGTTGGTTGGCGCGGATCATCAGGTCCAGCTCGTCGTCATCGAAGTGATCGGCATAGACCTCGACCATCGCGTCTTTCAAGGCGTCCTGCGGCAGATTCTGACGGACCACGTTGCGAATCTGCTCACGCCCGAGCATCGGGTACTGGGTGGCGTAGGCGGACGATGCGATGTCCACGATCACGCCATACTGCTCAGTCAGCCCTGTGGTCTTGATGAGCTCCTCAGCCTTGTCCTTGCTTGAGCCGCAGCCCGTCAGCATGGCCGCACAGGCGGCAGCCATGACCAGTGTCCTTAAATCCATGAGTCCGATGTCCTTGTCTTGCGAGAGAGAAACCGCACCTAGCGGCGGTTGAGATGAAGGCCGACGATGACCACGAGCAGGACGATGACGCCCAGCACCGCGCCAACGGCTGGGAACATCGCCGCAGGCCAGATCACGCCACGACCGAGGTTGTAGGCGAAACTGTAGTGGGAGTATTGGCCGAACAGCCAGGAATAGAGGGTATAGATCAGGCCGATGGCGAAGTAACCGGCAATGAGTTTTCCCTTGAGCGACATGGAGCTTCCTTATAGATGATGGCGCCATTGAACTGTTTCAAAAATTATCACCACAGTGATAGCAATTCAATGTCATCTATAAAGCTGCCGAGTCGAGAGCTGAGACGGCAATGCCATCAAAGCTCCCGCTCGGACTTTTGGATCAACCCATCGAACGCACAGCCATTTCCCTGCGCGCCTGCCCGCGAGTGGTGACAATCCCCAAGAAGGAAATCACCAACGCCAAGCCCAAGGTCGCTGTCACCTCAGCGCGGTGCTCTTCGGTGAACATCATCACGCCCAAGGCACAGGCGATGAAGATGATCACTGCCCAGGTCAGGTACGGGAACAGCCACATGCGGAACTTGAGCTCCGTGCTCTCGCGCTCCAGGCGGCGACGCATGCGCAATTGGGAAATGGCGATGACCATGTACACCAGCAAGGCAATGGCACCGGAACTGGCGAGCAGGAACTCGAACACGCCCTTGGGCGCGAAGTAGTTGAGGATAGCGATGGCCGCACCGATCAGGGTGCTGCCGAACACCGCGGCGCGAGGTACGCCGACGCTGTTGGTCTTGTTCAGAATCGCCGGGGCGTCACCGCGCTTGGCCAGGGAATACATCATCCGCGAGGCGATGTAGATCGAGGAGTTCATGCAGCTGGTCACGGCCACCAACACCACCAGATCGACCATGAAGGCCGCATTGGGGATGTTCATGATTTCCAGGGCACGCTGATAGGAACCCACCACCGCCAGTTGCGGGTCGTTCCACGGCACGACGGAGATGATCACGAAGATCGACAGGATGTAGAAGGTACTGATCCGCCAGATCACCGAACGGGTGGCCTTTGCGATGTTACGCGAAGGATCGCTGGATTCTGCGGCGGCGATGGTCACCGCCTCGGTGCCGATGAAGCTGAACATCACGGTGATGAAGGCGCCCACCACGGCGGACCACCCCTTGGGCGTGAAGCCACCGTGCTCGGCCATCAGCGTGCTCAGGCCGCTGACTTCACGGTTGGGCAGCCAGCCCATCAGAGCGGCGAAGCCCAGGCCGATGAAACCGAGAATGGCCGTGACCTTGAGGATCGCGAACCAGAACTCGAACTCACCGTACTTGGCCACGCTGAACAGGTTGGTGCCGGCCAGCAGCACGACCGAAAGCAAGGCGAAGATCCAGCTGTCCACCTGGGGAAACCAGGCGTTGAGCACGTGGCCGGCAGCCAGGGCTTCGATCGGGATCACCAGGACCCAGAACCACCAGTACAGCCAACCGATGGTGTAACCGGCCCAGCGGCCGATGGCTTGTTCGGCGTAAGTGGAGAAAGAGCCGGTGTCAGGATGGGCGACTGCCATTTCACCGAGCATGCGCATGACCAGTACCACCAGGGTCCCGGCCACGAAATAAGAAAGAATGGTCGCCGGCCCGGCTGCCGCAATGGCGTGCCCTGAGCCTACGAAAAGTCCGGCACCGATGATGCCTGCGATGGACAGCATCGTTACATGACGTGGCTTGAAACCTTGTGCAAGGTTGCCATCAGATCCCACGGTGTTCATTGATCTTGTTCTCTTTTTGCTGACACAAGGAAAGGACGGGCAGAGGTAGGCGAACAACTTCTCCTTTGAAAGAACGGTGACACGGCGCATCGCTTACGTGGTGTTGTTGAGGTTTTCACGTATCCAGGGCGACGCACCGACAAAATGCGGGGTCCACTTTAAGCCCGGGGGGGCGACGGAAAAATACTCGAAAACGCCACGCAACTGTTCGATCACGACATGGCTTTGCTATGCAGGTCACGGTATCGAATAGCCAGCAATGAAGCCTCTGGAACGGGCGTTCCAGCAACGAGGGTGGGGTTTCTACAGACGAGGCCAGGGCCGCTTTGCGGCCCCGACTACAGACTCAGAAGGTCAGGCAGATCTTGCCGAAATGCTTGTTGCTTTCCTGATAGCGGAACGCCTCGACGATCTGCTCGAGCTCGAAGTGCTTGTCCACCACCGGCCGCAGGCCATTGGCGTCGATCGCCCGGATCATCGCCTGCTGCTGGGCACGACTGCCCACCAGCACGCCCTGCAGGCGAATCTGACGCACCAACGCCTGGACCAGCGGCAACTGCCCGGCAACCCCGGTGAGGATGCCGATCAACGAGACGTGGCCGCCGATACGCGCTGCGATCATCGATTGCTCAAGGGTCGCCGGCCCGCCGACTTCGATCACATGATCGACACCACGGTTACCGGTGAGCTCACGCACCTTCTCGCCCCACGCCGGGGTGCTGCGGTAGTTGATCAAATGATCGGCGCCCAAAGCCTTGAGGCGCTCGAGCTTGGCATCGCTGGAGGAGGTGGCGATCACCGTGGCACCGGCCAGCTTGGCGAACTGCAGGGCGAAGATGGACACACCGCCGGTGCCCTGCACCAGCACGGTATCGCCCGGTTTGAGGTGATCATCGCTCATCAAGGCGCGCCAGGCAGTAAGGCCGGCGGTAGTCAGGGTGGCCGCCTCGGCGTGACTGTAGCCTTGGGGCGCCAGGGTGAAGGCGGTGGCACGGGCAGTCACCTGTTCACGGGCGTAGCCATCGATACCATCGCCGGGCACCGTGGCGAAGCCTTCCACATTCGCCTGGCCATCGAGCCAGTCAGGGAAGAACGTGCTCACCACAGCGTCCCCCACCTGGAACTCGCTGACACCCGACCCGACCGCGACCACCTCGCCTGCGCCATCGGCCATGGGAATGCGCCGTTCGCTCGGCCCCCACATGCCGCTGACCACGGCAAAGTCGTGGTAGTTGAGGGAACTGGCGTGCAGACGCACGGTGATTTCGCCGGCCTGCGGCGCACGCGCCTCGCTGGTCCCTACCTGGACGTTGTCGTAACCGCCACCGGGTTGTACATAGATGGCCTTGTTGCTCATCACGAAATCTCCTTGAGGGATCGAAAAAACCAACACTGCAGATTAGACCGGTCTGGGCAGGGTCAGCCGAGCAACAATTTAAGAGCGCGGCAATCGGCGGCATGCCAGTCCGCCAGTTCGGGCCAGGGGTTGTCCGGGAGGTTGACCAGCACCGTGCGCGCCCCTGCGGCGCGACCACAGTCCAGGTCGAAACGGTAGTCGCCCACCATTACCAGTGAAGCAGGCGACACGTCCCAGGCCTGGGCGATTTTCAGCAAACCGTCAGGGCTGGGCTTGGGCGCGGCTTCGTCGCGACCGAGGATGTGTTCGACAGCAAAGCAGTCCGCCAAGCCGATGGCCTCGAGCGTGACGTGCGCCAGCTCCCGGGCATTGCGGGTGAGAATGCCCAGCTGGCATCCCCTTTCGGCCAGCTCGCGGACCAGCTCCACAGCCCCTTCAGCCGGTCGGGAGGCAATCGCCAGGTCACGCTCGTGCTCGAGCAGCCAGGCATGTTTGGCCGCGGCCTCCTCGGCCGGTAAAGCCGCCAGATGGGTGAGGATGTCGTGCTCTGGCGGTATGCCCAACGCCTCGCGAATAGCCGCGAAATCATGCACGGCCACCGTGAGTGTGCCGTCCATGTCGAACACCCAATGGCGGATGCTCCCCAGGCTCATGCCCAGTCCTCACGATGGCGGATCAAGCCTTCCTGGGTCGAAGAGGCCACCAGCTGACCCGCGCGGTTGAAGATGCTGCCACGGTTGAAGCCCCGGGCGTTGCCCGCCCAAGGGCTATCGGTAGCGTACAGCAGCCATTCATCGGCACGCAGGTTGCGGTGGAACCACAACGAATGGTCGAGGCTGGCGATCTGCATGTCCTTCTGCCACACCGATTTGCCGTGGGGCAGCAGCGAAGTGGTCAGCAGGCCGAAGTCCGAGGCGTAGGCCAACAGGTACTTGTGCAGGGCCGGCATGTCCGGCAGCTTGCCGTCGGCACGGAACCAGGCGTACTTGATCGGATCGCCTGGCTTGGGGTTGAACGGGTCACGCTCGGTGATCGGACGGATCTCGATGGGTTTGGCGCACAGTACCTTGTCGCGAATGCGCTCGGGCAGGTGCTCGGCCATGGCGCTCGCCAGCTCGACTTCGCTGGGCAGGTTTTCCGGCCCGACCACATCGGGCATCGGCGCCTGGTGCTCGAAGCCCCCCTCGTCGTACTGGAACGAGGCGCTGCACGTGAAGATCGGCTGCCCCTTCTGGATCGCCGTCACCCGCCGGGTGCTGAAGCTGCCACCGTCGCGCACGCGATCGACCGAGTACACCACCGGCATGCTGGCATCGCCCGGACGCAGGAAGTAACCGTGCAACGAATGCACATGGCGCGCCTCTTCGACGGTCTGGCTGGCTGCCGACAGCGACTGACCAAGCACCTGCCCGCCGTACAACTGGCGGAAGCCCAGGTCCTGGCTGCGGCCACGGAACAGGTTCTCTTCGATGGACTCGAGGCTCAGCAAGTCGACCAAGTCGTCCAATACATGGCTCATGGGGGATTCTCCTAGCAAGGCATCACGGCTCTACGGCGCTCTCATGAGGGCAAATGATACAGGGTTTGTCATTCGCGCCCTGCATGACACGCCATTCAGCCACGCAAGGTCTGTTGCCAACGTGCGCGATCGATGCGGTACAGCACATGAGGGCGCAGGGGGTGGCCGACGGCCAGGCGGGGATGCTCGAAGCTGCCGGCAAGGTCCTGGACCATGCCGATGGCCTGCATGACCTTCTGCGACGGCAGGTTCCCTTCGGTAGTGAACGACACCACTTCATCCAGGTGCAATTGGGCGAAAGCACAACGCAGGCAGGTCCAGGCTGCCTCGCTGGCAAAGCCCAGGCCCCAATGACGCCGGGCCAGGCGCCAGCCGATCTCCACGGCCGGACCGAACGGCGCGTCGAAATTGACATTCAGCAGCCCCGTCATGCCGATGAAGGCCCCGCTGTCCTTGCGCTCCAGGGCCCAAAGACCAAAACCGTACTCATTGAAATGCCCACGAATCCGCCCGATCAGCGCCGCCGACTCAAGGCGCGTCATCGGTGCCGGAAAATAGCGCATCACCTGCGGGTCGGCGCACAGCGCGGCGAACTCGCGCAGATCGTCGTCCTGCCATTGGCGCAACACCAGCCGTGCGCTTTCCAGTTCGAGGATGGGGGTCATCAGGATGGCTCCGAATTCGCGGTCATGCAGTGTACAGCGTAGGCGCCGGTACGCCTTTGGCACTGTAAATGCAATTTTCACACGCACTTCACTGGCCTCCGACAGCTCGCTTCGCACAATGCCGCCAAACCGCGCGGCCCATGGCTGCGCCCTGCCATTGGAGTGAAGCATGCAGCCGAGCAACATCCTGCAAAACCCCGCCGTACACACGCCCCCCAAACGACGACGTTACTCGCGCAAGGCGCTCGGCGCAGCCGCCGGCCTGCTGTTGGTGCTGGCCGGGCTGACCACCTGGCTTTTGACGAGGACACACATCGTGGATCTTGGCAACGAGCAACAGCTCAGCGACAGCGGGTTGCTGCAGGATTGGGCGCAAGGCGCGGTCATCGTGATGATCCGCCACGCCGAGCGTTGCGACAGCGCCCCCGGCCCGTGCCTGGACGACCCGACCGGCATCACCGTCGCCGGTAGCCAGGCCGCCACACGCGTCGGCCAAGGCCTGCAGCAACTGGGCCTGGACACTGCCGACAGGTACAGCAGCCCCAAGCTGCGCACCCGCCAGACCGCGCACTTCATCCTCGGCCAGGCCGCACCCAGCGAAGACTGGCTGGAAAACTGCGACAGCCAGTTCGCCGACGAAGCCCTCGCCCGCAAGCGCCCTGGCCATAATCTGGTCCTGATCACCCACAACGGCTGCATCGATCACTTCCAGCGCCAATTGCACGTGCCGGGAGGTGAACGTGAGAGCGGCTATGCCAGCGCGTTGTTCGTCTCGGTGGACAGCAACGGCAAGGCACGGATCCTCGGGCGCATGAACGAGCCCGACTGGCAGCGGGTGCTGGCCAGCGCTGGCAAGTAGGGCGCGCGGTTCGCGCCCTGCGGTCTAACCACCGATGCATGGGTGAATTCACTGACGTATTCGCGGGTAAACCCACACAAGGATCACCGCCAACCCTGTGGGCGGGTTTACCCGCGAATCGGCCAGCACAGACACTCGACAAATGTGAATGATCCTTGGGGATTGTGTCGGACTTCGCCAGCGATGGCGTCCCTCCCCCACTACTGGCAAGATCAGCCCCTGGCCCCCACCGCGATACCCGCCATGCCGTTGCCGCTGATCTACCACGACGACTACAGCCCGACGTTTCCGCCCGAGCACCGCTTTCCGATGGACAAGTTCCGCCTGTTGCACGATCACCTGATCGACAGCGGCCTGGTCACGGACGCGCAGTTGCTGCGCCCGGAAATCTGCCCCAACGACATTCTCGCCCTGGCCCACGACCGCGGCTACATCGAGCGCTACATGCAAGGCGAGCTGTCCCGCGAGGACCAGCGCCGCCTGGGCCTGCCCTGGAGCGAGGCGCTGGCCCGGCGTACCGTTCGGGCGGTGGGCGGTTCGCTGCTGACCGCCGAAATGGCCCTGCGCCATGGCATCGCTTGTCATCTGGCCGGCGGAACTCACCACGCCCATTACGACCACCCGGCCGGTTTTTGCATCTTCAACGACCTGGCGGTGATCAGCCGCTACCTGCTCGAAGCCGGGCGGGTGCATCGGGTGCTGATCTTCGACTGCGACGTCCATCAGGGCGACGGCACTGCACGCATCCTCCATGACACCCCAGAGGCGATCACGGTGTCGCTGCACTGCGAGCAGAACTTCCCGGCGCGCAAGGCCCAGAGTGATTGGGACATCCCCCTGCCCCGGGGCATGGGGGACACGGCCTACCTGAAGGTCGTGGACGATGCCCTGAACTACCTGCTGCCGCTGTACCAGCCTGATCTGGTGCTGTACGACGCCGGCGTGGATGTGCACAAGGACGATGCCCTGGGTTACCTGCAACTGACCGACGAGGGCCTGGCCGCCCGGGATGAGCAAGTGATGCGCCATTGCCTGGGCCGGGACATCCCCGTGGTCGGCGTGATCGGCGGTGGCTATAGCAAGGACCGCCAAGCCCTGGCCAGGCGCCATGGCATTCTTCATCACAGCGCAGCGCGGGTACTGGGTTGTGCACAATGACTGTGGAACCGCCTGTGGATAACCTGCGGGAAAGCCGCTGCAGGCCTTTAAATGCCTGATCCAAAAGGCGCTGATCATTTTTTGCTCAGTGCCGGGACGGGCCTCGCTGGGGTAGAATGCCAGCTCTTTTCCACAGCCTGTCGCCCGCCATGTCCGATCAACATCCCGCCTCTGCTCCTCTCGTCGCCGTCATCGGTGGCGGCCCCGCCGGCCTGATGGCGGCCGAGGCACTGGCCAACGCTGGCCTGGCGGTGCAGGTGTTCGATGCCATGCCATCGGTGGGCCGCAAGTTCCTGCTGGCCGGCGTCGGCGGCATGAACATCACTCACTCCGAGCCCTATCCCGCATTCATCTCCCGCTATGCCGAGCGCCAGCACGAAGTCGACGCCCTGCTGCGCGACTTCGACGCCGACGCCCTGCGCCAGTGGATACACGGCCTGGGCATCGAAACCTTCGTCGGCACCTCCGGGCGCGTGTTCCCACGCGACATGAAAGCCGCCCCATTGCTGCGTGCCTGGCTCAAGCGCCTGCGCGAGCGCGGTGTGGTTATCCACACCCGCCATCGCTGGCTGGGCTGGAACAGCGACGGCACCTTGCGGATCGCTTATCCACAGGGCGAATTGCAGTTACGAGCCGATGCCGTGGTACTGGCCCTGGGGGGTGGCAGTTGGGCGCGCCTGGGCTCCGATGGCGCCTGGCAACCGGTGCTGGCCGAGCGGGGTGTGGATATCTCGTCATTGCAACCGAGCAATTGTGGATTCGAGGTTCAGGGCTGGAGCCAACTGCTCAAGGACAAGTTCGCCGGCGCACCGCTGAAGAACATCGCCCTGAGCGTGCCCGGCGCGGCCCCACGCAAGGGCGAATTCATCCTCACTGCCCAAGGGGTCGAAGGCAGCCTGGTGTATGCCTGGTCGGCAGCGGTGCGCGAGACCATCAACCGGGACGGCCGGGCGACATTGCTGCTCGACCTGCTGCCCGACCGCCCTGTGGACAAGATCGTCCAGGCATTGGCCAAACCGCGCGGTTCGCGCTCGATGGCCAAGCACCTGCAAGGCCAACTGGGCCTGGACGGGGTCAAGGCAGCGTTGTTGCGCGAGCTGACCGATCAGTCGACCTTCGCCGCCCCCGAAGCGCTGGCCCGGGCGATCAAGGCCCTGCCGATCGAACTGGTGCGGCCACGGCCACTGGATGAGGCGATCAGCAGTGCGGGCGGTGTGCGCTTCGAGGCGCTGGATGAAGGCTTGATGCTCCAGCGGATGCCGGGCGTGTTTTGCGCAGGGGAAATGCTGGACTGGGAGGCGCCTACGGGCGGCTACCTGCTGACGGCCTGTTTTGCCAGTGGGCTGCGAGCAGGCAAGGCGGCGGTGGAGTGGTTGAGCAGATAGACCCATGGGGCTGCGTTGCAGCCCTTTCGCGGCGCAAGGCCACTCCTACAGGGATCGCACTGAATCTGTAGGAGCGGCCTTGTGCCGAGGCCCCAGCAATCTCAAGGCTTGCGCTTGCGCGGCCCGCTGTTGAAGCTCGGCACCTTGCGCACCGGCTTGACCGAAGGCTCCGAGGCGCTCGATTCGGCACTGTCCATCCAACGCCCCAGGCCCCGCTTGGCGCTGTTTTCCTTCGGCTTCTTGGGCTTTTTCGGTTTCTTCACGACCTGGCCACTGGCATCGGTCATCGGCACCCGATGATCGGGGATGAAATCCGGCTCTTCATGACGCGGCA
Source organism: Pseudomonas sp. NY15354 (assembly GCF_048068075.1). Lineage (NCBI taxonomy): Bacteria > Pseudomonadati > Pseudomonadota > Gammaproteobacteria > Pseudomonadales > Pseudomonadaceae > Pseudomonas > Pseudomonas sp. NY15354. Next base: position 60,595 of record NZ_JBLUPV010000026.1, on the reverse strand, counting down.
AGGTTTGGCGGATCAAGGTTTCGATGGCCGCCAGCAATTGCACTTCGTCCGCGCACACCAGCGAAATCGCCTCGCCCTTGTTGCCCGCCCGGCCGGTACGCCCGATGCGGTGCACGTAGTCTTCGGCGACGATCGGCAAGTCGAGGTTGACCACCAAGGGCAAGTCGTCGATGTCCAGACCACGGGCGGCGACATCGGTCGCCACCAGCACCTGGATCTCCCGTGCCTTGAAGGTGTCCAGCGCGCGCTGACGCGTCGCTTGTGGGCGGTCGCCGTGGATACCGTCGGCATTGACGCCCTCGGCGAGCAGACGCTCCACCAACTGGTCGACGCCATTGCGGGTCTTGGCGAACACCAGCACTTGCTTCCAGCGCTGCTTGCGCAGCAGGTGGCAGAACAGGTCGGCCTTGCGTTTCTTGTCCACCGGCACCAGCCACTGCTTCACGGTACTGGCTGTGGTGTTGCGGGGGCTGACTTCGATGCTCAGCGGATCGTTCAGGGCAAGCCCGGCCAACATGCGGATCTGATCGGAGAAGGTGGCGGAAAACAGCAAAGTCTGACGCTTGCGCGGCAAGGCGGCATAGACGGCCTGCAGTTCTTCGGCAAAGCCGAGGTCCAGCATGCGGTCGGCCTCGTCGAGCACCAGGGTCTGCACCTGGCCGAACTTGACCGCGTTCTGGCGGAACAAGTCCAGCAGGCGCCCGGGCGTGGCCACCAGCAGATCGACGCCTCGACGCAGGCGCATCATCTGCGGATTGAGGCTGACGCCACCGTACACCGCATAGGTGCTCACCGGCAGGTTCTCGGCGTATTCACGGATATTGGCATGGACCTGCTCGGCCAACTCGCGGGTCGGCACCAGCACCAGGGCCCGGATCGAGTTGCTGGCGACCTTGGCCCCTTCCAGGGCCAGGCGTTGCAGCACCGGCAAGGCAAAGCCGGCGGTCTTGCCGGTGCCGGTCTGGGCTGCGGCCATCAGGTCGCGGCCAGCCAGCACGGCGGGGATGGCCTGGGCCTGGACGGGGGTCGGGGTGGTGTAGTCCAGGTGCTGCAGGGTGCGCAGCAAGGGTTCGATCAGGCCGAGTTTGGCGAAATTCATGGCAATACCGTCAGGGGGTTCAGCGAAGGCGGCAGTTTACCGCAACCGACGCCCCCCCTGTGGACGCTTTACCCCCAGCGATGCTGCCTGGCTACTTGCACACTTGCTCTTTGAGTGGCACTGGCCGCTCGGGCGCCTTGCGCCACTGCGGCAAGCCGATCAGCACCACTGCACCGATGATCACTGCCATGGCCACGCACTCCTCGGCGCCGATGCGCTCGCCTGCAAAGAGGATCCCCAGCAGCACCGCCACCGCCGGGTTGACGTAGGCATAGCTGGTGGCCGCCGCCGGGCGCACGTGCTTGAGCAAGTACATGTAGGAACTGAAAGCCAGGATCGAGCCGAAGAACACCAGATACGCCAGCGCGCCCCAACCGGCCGCGGTCGGCATCTGAGTCAGGCGCTCGCCACTGAGCGCGCTGCCGATCAGCAAGGCGGCGCCGCCGACGAGCATCTCTGCGGCACTGGCCATGGCGCCCTGGGGCAAGGGCAGGCTCTTGCTCCACACCGAGCCAAAGGCCCAGGCAGCGGCGGCGAACAGGATCAGCGCCGCGCCCATGGGGCTGGCCTGCAGGTTCGAGCCCATGTTGAGCATGCCGATGCCCACCAGGCCCAGGGCAATCCCCGCCCATTCAAGCCGCGAGTTGCGATGACCGAACAACAGACCGAACACCAAAGTGAACAGCGGCACAGTGGCCACCGCCAGGGCCGCGACGCCCGATGCCACCCCGGCGTGTTCGGCCAAGGTCACGCCACCATTGCCGCAACTGAGCAACAGAAAACCGATCGCCCCCGCCGCGCGCCACTGTGGCCAGGTCGGCGCCGGCGCGCCGCGCCAACGCAAGAACCCGTACAGCAGGCTGCCGGCAATGACGAAGCGCACCCCGGCCATGAGCATCGGCGGCCATGACTCCACCCCGATACGGATGAACAGGTAGGTTGAGCCCCAGACCAGGTACAAGGCCAGGAAGGCGCCAATGAGCAACAACGGGAAGCGACGGGAGGCAGGCATGGGAAAACACTCGAAATCCGTTTACGGGTGACTTAGTTTAAAAAGGCGCCCTCGCAAACTTAAGTTACAAAACGGCTTTAAATGACCGAAACACTTTGCAATGCATGGTTATGCAAGGGCCTTACCATCGATTGCAAAGCACAGTGGAATCAGCCATGGACAAGTACGACCGAATGCTCCTTGCCGCCCTGCTGGAAAACGGCCGGGCCACCTACGCGCAACTGGCGCGCCAGGTGAATCTTTCTGCACCCGCCGTCGCCGAACGGGTCGCCAAACTGGAAGCCAGCGGGGTCATCACCGGCTACGCCGCCAAGGTGGACCTGGAGAAGATCGGCCTGCCCATCCAGTGCGTGATCGAACTGCGCCTGGCCAGCCACGGCAATCAACAGGCATACGATGCGTTGACCCGCATCCCACAGCTCACCGAATGCCACCGCGTCACCGGCGACCCCTGCGTGATCATGCAGGCGGCCGTGGCGTCGATGACCGAGCTGGAAGCACTGATCAACCGGGTTTCGCAGTTGGGCTTCAGCAAGACCTCGATCATTCTGTCGAGCGCGGTCGAACGACGGGTGCCGCTCGATCAGCTGGAGGGCAATGGTCGAAAGCCCTGAGCCGTTCATGCCTGCTCGATCAGGGGACCGGCCTCAATGGCGCAGCAGCAGGCGGCCTTCGATCGGCACATACCGACTGGCCGACCGAATCAGCGACAACGCGGTAAGCCCAGGCACGCCATAGACCACGGTCTCGACCCCGTGACGCTCGCTGGCCCGCTCCATCAGCAGGTCGAAGTCGCCGTCGCCAGAGGCCAATACCACCTGGTCGACGCGGCTGGCGGCGTCGATCACATCCAGGGTGATACCCACATCCCAATCGCCCTTGGCCGAGCCATCGCTGCGCTGGATGAAAGGCTTCAGACGCACCTCGAAGCCGAGGTTGCGCAGAATCTGCTGGAACTGTTGCTGTTTGCTGTCGCCCCGGTCGATGGCATAGGCCACCGCCTCGACGATCTGCCCCTGACTGCTGACATCGGCCCACAGCGCGGCGTAGTTGAAATGACAGCCATGCACCTGGCGCACGGTGTAGTAGAGGTTCTGCACATCGGCGAACAGCGCGATCTTCTTCACCATGACCTCTCTGGCAGTTGCGCGAGTCACGAAGGCTGCCCGTGAGGTCGGCTTCGTTTCGCGAAAGGGGCGCAGTGTGCGCCCCCGCGTGCTGCCAGTATGCCAGAGGCCTCAGATGAAGGTGTCGTCGTCGGAGAAGAAGCCACCGCCATCGTTGCCGTAGTCGCTGTCCAGGAAGCCACCCTGGTCGTAGCCGTTGTCGGCCACCTGATACTGGCTGTCCTGGTCATTCCAGCCGCCGCTCTCACTGGCCGGTGCAGGCTCCTCCTTGATCACCTCGACCACTTCCTCAGGCTGGGACTGATGGTTGAACAGGCTGCTGATGCCTTGCGCCAGCAACACGCCACCGGCCACGCCCGCCGCAGTCTGCATGGCGCCACCCAGGAAGCTGCTGGCGCCACTGCGGGCCGGCGCGGCGTTGAATCCCGGTTGTGGTTGCGACTGGGCGAAACCCTGGGCGGTTGGTTCGCGCCAACCGCCGGCAGGGGCCACCGGTGCGGCCTGGCGCTGTGGCTGCGGCACGGATGCCGGCTCACGGGAGCCTGCGCCAAACAGGCTCGACAGGAACCCGCCGCCCGTGTTGCCGCTTCGGCTCGCGTCGGCTTGCGCCTTGGCTTGCTTGAGTTCGGCCTCGAGCTGTTTGTTCTGTTCGTCCAGGCGCTTGATCGCCGCTTCCTGGACCAGGATCGCCTGGGCCATGTAGTACGCCGCTGCCGGCTGCTGGCGCAGATGCTCCTCGATGCGCGCCTGGGCCTGGGCATCACGGGCCTGGCCTGCATCCTCGGCTTGCTTGATACGACTGAACAGGCCGTCGATCAGGGTTTGTTCTTCAGTGTTCATGGCGCTACCTCGTGCACAGGGCAATACATCGGATAGCGTCAAAGATGGGGCTCGCAGGCCAAGGATTCAATCAGCCAAACGGTGAAACTTTTTTCAGCCAGGGGTGGACTGGGCTAAAGTTACGCCCTGCTTTTTCTGCCATGCGATGTTGACCCGATGAATCCGTTGAGCATTCTGCGCGACTCCCTGTATTTCTTCCGCCGCCACCTGGTGAGCATCCTCCAGCTCTGCCTGCCGCTGGTGGTCCTCGAGGCCCTGTGCACTCAATTGCTGTATCGCCAGTTGGGCGACCAGGCCTCGGCGGGCTACGGCATGCTGGTCAGCCTGCTGTTCTACCCGCTGTACAGCGCCGCGTTGATCCTCTACATGGATACCCGCAGCAACGGCCAGGACATCGCCAAGCGCAACCTGTTCGCCCGCGCCGTGCAGCTGTGGCCATCGCTGGCCCTGCTGATCCTGATCAGCTCGCTGCTGATCATGGCAGGCCTTGCGCTGTTCATCTTCCCGGGCGTGTGGATCATGATCAATCTGGTGTTCGCCGAGTACTTGCTGGTATTGCGTGGCCTGCCGGTGGTACAGGCCATGCGTGAGAGCGCCAGGATGACCACCGGGCATTTCATGCGCATCCTGGTCTGTGTCGTTGCCGTACTGGCACCGCTGTGGCTGCTCGACGGCTTGCTGCTGATGGCCTTCCCCGAGCCGCAGCCGGGCGTGCAACTGGCCCTGGACAGCCTCAGTGGTTTCCTGCAGCTGTTCAGCAGCGTGGTGCTGTATCGGCTGTTCATGCTGCTGGAGAACGACGCGCTCGCCTGACGCCCCAACAAGCCCCCTCTCAGGGAACGGCTTCAATCTGCTGCTCAATCAGCGGACCTCTAGAGTGACCCAGCCCCTGTCGATGGACAGGGACTGGCACTTCACACCTAGAGGATGAACTCATGAGCGACAACACTGCTATACCGAGCTGGGCGGACGAACGCTCCTTCTCGGCCCATCTCTTCGCGCTCGATGGCGCCCAAACAATCCCCGTCAGCCATCTCTCCGGGTTCTACGCCCCGCTAGGCAGCACCGGTGGCCTTCGACAGGGGACGACAGACGACGGCTGGCTCAAGTTGAGCCCCGCGCAGACAGCCATGACGCTGCGTTTCCACTATCACTCCCAGACCACGAACCGGTTGAATTTCATGCTTTCGCTCGACAGCGACCGGAACCGAAAACTGGGTATCAGCCGCAACAGTTACCTGGGCCTCTACAAGTATTCGAACATCGATGACTTCTGGAAGGTCGAACCTCTGGCCTGGAGCGAAGACACCCTCCACTGCCGCATTCGTGACCATCAGGGCCAGCAAGTGAAAGTGCTGGCAAGCGCGCCTCACCACCTGACGGTCAGCAAAGGGAACGCCCTCGAGTTCCTGGTCGTAAGAGCGCCATAAGCTGGCCGACCGACGAACGGCTCGGTTATGCTGGCGCGACCTGCACCGACAAGCCGAGCCGATGATCCGACTATTGCGCAACGTCCTGCTGTCCCTGCTCCTGCTGTTGCCCCTGCTTTGGCTGTTCGCCGACTACCTGGGCTGGCAACCCTCCCCCCGTGAACCGCTGCCGGTCGCCTGCCAAGGCAGCCCTCAATCGCTGCAACCTGGCCAGCCCCTCAAGGTCATGACTTGGAACGTGCAGTTCCTGGCCGGCAAGCGCTACGTGTTCTGGTACGACCAAGGACAGGGCAGCGACACCCAACCCAGCGCCGAAGACCTGGCCTTCAATCTCGACGAAGTCACCCGCGTGATCCGTGCCGAAACGCCCGATATCGTCCTGTTGCAGGAGCTGGATAACAACGCCAAGGCCACCGGCTACCAGGACCAGTTGGCGCTGCTACGTGAACGCCTGGCGGACCTCTACCCCTGCACCGTCCAGACCTACGAATGGAAAGCCGATTTCGTGCCTGATCGGCATATCTTCGGCAGTGTCGGCCGCACCCTGGCCACCCTCAGCCGCTACCCGATCGAAAAGGCCGAGCGTCTGCAATTGCCCAATGCCGCGAGCAACGCCCTGACCCGCCTGCAACACCCCCAGCCGGCACTGCTGGTCAGCTACCTGCCGCTTGCCGATGGCGGCCGCCTGGCAGTGCTCAACACCCGGCTCTCGCCCTATCAGCCCGGCAGGGACCTGCAACGGCGTCAGGTCGAGCACGTGGCAAAGGTTCTCGATCGCCTGGAAAGCCAGGGCACGCCCTGGTTGATCGGCGGCGATTTCAATCTCCTGCCCCTGGGCCAGTACCGTCGCCTGCCGCCGCAGCTGCGCGGCGACTACCCCTCCGACAGCGACCTGCACCTGTTGTGGGACAAATACCCGATGATCCCTAGCAACGCCGAAGCCAGTGGCGCTGAGCGCGGCGCCTGGCTCACCCACTTCCCCAACGACCCTGCGGCCATGGGGCCTGACCGCACCCTCGACTACGTGCTGCACAGCCCGCACCTGCAGCGCATTCAAGCCCAGGTACTGCAACAGGACACATTGCAGATCTCAGATCATCTTCCGCTCATGACTACCCTGAAAGTGCCTCATTGACGCGTCCAAAATGGTGAGCGTGAACGCACGGAAAGACCTCCAACTTCGCCCCAGACCGACGCCTGGGTAGTGTTCTGTCCATGGGCCAGGAGCCCATATTCACTCGTCATCACCCGGCAACAATGATGGCCGGATGGCTTGCTCACCGGCTCGACCGGATCACACACAGCGCCTCTAGACATCAGGTTCCTCTGGGCTTGGCCCTCGCCGTGGCTTCGGCAACGAGCGGGTCATCGGGCCAGTAATGCTTGGGATAGCGGCCTTTGAGGTCCTTCCTTACCTCGGCATAGGTGGTACGCCAGAAGTTGGCCAAATCCTGGGTCACCTGGACCGGGCGGCGCGCCGGAGACAGCAGGTGCAGTTTGACCTGCTGGCGGCCTTGGGCAATGCGCGGCGTATCGGCCAGGCCGAACAACTCCTGCAGGCGCACGGCAAGAATCGGCGGGTTCTCGCTGTAGTCCAGGCGAATGCTCGAGCCGGAAGGAACCGTCAGATGCGCAGGAGCAAGTTCCTCCAGGCGCTGGGGCAGCGGCCAGGGCAGCAGGTTGCGCAGAATCGACGGCAAGTCCAGCTGGGCGAAGTGGCCAAGGCGAGACACCTTGCCCAAATACGGCTGCAGCCAGTTTTCCAGGCTCGCGAGCAGGGCCTCGTCGCCCAGATCGGGCCACTCGCTGTGGCCGTCCTTGTCCATGTCCAGCTGACGCAGCAGCGCTACCCGTGCCTGCCATTGGCGCAGCTCGGGCGTCCAGCTCAGCAGGTTCAGGCCCTTGCGTCGCACCAGCCCCAGCAGCGCCTTGGCGCGGGCTTCGTCATCCAGGCCCGGCAACGGTTCGCGACTGAGCACCAGCTCGCCGACCTTGCGCTGGCGCTCGGCGCGCAGCACCTGCTCGCGCTCGTCCCAGTCGAGCACATCGAGCGTTTCCACCTGCTCGGCCAGCACCCCTTCGAACAGGCCCGGATCGAACTCGGTCGCCAAATAGATGCGCTCCTCGCGCTGCCCCTGGCGGCTGCCCAGGTCCGCGATCACCAGCCATGGGCACTTCATCAACGCATCCACCTCGGCGAACAGCGCCGCGCGTCCGTTGGCCAGCCGGTACTCGGCACCGCCCTCGCGGCGCTGCAGGGCGACCCGGTCGGGATAGGCCAGCGCCAGCAATGCCCCCAGCCAGCGTGGATGATCGGCATCGGCGACGGTTGTCCCCGCCTTGCCGCGCAGCAGGCCGCGGTACTGGCGCGCCAGTTGCCGAGCCCGCTGCACGCCCCCCTGACCGCCACGGGCAGCCTTGGTTTCGCCGCTGAGCAAGGCCATCCGGCTGTGCAGGTCGGCGCCGGCCCCGCGCAGAATGTCGCGCTCTCCAAGCAGCGCGGCGACATCGCAAGCCATGTCGGCCAGGCCCAGCGCCTGGCCACGCAACAACAGATGGGCGATGCGCGGGTGCGCAGGCAGTTCGGCCATGGCTTGGCCGTGTTCGCTTAAGTGCTCGCGGCTACCCGGCTTGAACGCGCCCAACCGGGCGAGCAGGTCGCAGGCCTGGGCGTGGGCAGCGCTCGGGGGAGGATCCAGCCAGCGCAGTTGATCGGGCCAGACGCCCCAACGCGCCAGTTGCAGGGCCAGGCCCGCCAAGTCGGCCTGGAGAATCTCAGCACTGCCGTGGGCCGCCAGCTGGTCGTGCTGGGCCTCGGACCACAGCCGGTAGCACACGCCAGGCTCCAGACGCCCGGCACGCCCGGCGCGCTGGGTAGCACTGGCGCGGGAAATGCGCTGGGTCTCCAGACGCGTCATGCCGCTGCCGGGATCGAAGCGCGGGACACGCGCCAGCCCAGCGTCGATGACCACGCGTACGCCGTCGATGGTGAGGCTGGTCTCGGCGATATTGGTGGCCAGCACGACCTTGCGCAGGCCCTGGGGTGCAGGCTCGATGGCGGCGCGCTGGGCATTGAGATCAAGTTCGCCATGCAATGGGCACAGCAACACATCAGAGCGCTCGCCCAACGCTTCTTGCAGAGCCTGGTGGACCCGCCGAATCTCGGCCTGGCCCGGCAGGAACACCAGCAGGCTGCCAGGCTGCTCCGCCAAAGCCTGAAGAACGCAGTCGACTACCCGCGGCTCGACGAACTCGCCTGGCTGATACGGCCGGCTCCAGCGGATATCCACCGGGTGCATGCGCCCTTCGCTGCTCACCACCGGGGCATCGTCGAGCAAGCACGACAACCGTTCGCCCTCGAGGGTGGCGGACATCAGCAGGATCTTCAGCGGCGGCTCGTCGCGCAACAACTCGCGCCCATTGAGGCTCAGCGCCAGCGCCAGGTCCGCATCCAGGCTGCGCTCGTGGAATTCGTCGAAGATCAGCAGACCCACACCCTCCAACGCCGGGTCGGCCTGCAGGCGCCGGGTGAGGATGCCTTCGGTGACCACCTCGATGCGGGTCTTGGGGCCGACCTTGCTGTCCAGGCGGATGCGATAGCCGACGGTTTCCCCGACCTTCTCGCCCAGCTCACTGGCCAGACGCTCGGCCGCCGCCCGGGCCGCCAAACGGCGGGGCTCGAGCATCAGGATGGTCTGCCCGGCCAGCCAAGGCTCATCGAGCAGGGCCAGCGGTACACGGGTGGTCTTGCCAGCGCCAGGCGGGGCTTCGAGCACGGTCTCGTCGCGCTCGCTCAAGGCTTGACGCAGAGCGGGCAGTACGGCATCGATTGGTAATGAAATCATGGTGGTCCTCGAACAATCGTCCGAGTATAACGGCGAACCGAGCCTGCCTTATCATGGTCTTAAACATCAGGCACAGGCGACCGGCCTGGTCCTCGTTGGTCACTTTGCGGAGATCCCAATGCGCATCCCTACCCGCGTCACCGGTGGCGCGCTCATCGTCACCCTGCTCACCCAGCTGACCGCCTGCGGCACGCTGTTCTACCCCGACCGTCGCGGCCAGATCGAAGGCAAGATCGACCCCGTGATCGCCGCCCTGGATGCGGTGGGTCTTCTGTTCTATGTCATCCCCGGCCTGATCGCCTTCGGCGTCGACTTCGCCAGCGGGGCCATCTATTATCCGCCCGGCGTCACCGCCCACATCGACCCGGTCAAGCTCAAACCGGCCATCAATGCCGATGGCCAGGTCGACAAGACCAAGCTGCAAGCTATTCTCGAAAGCGAACTGGGCCAACGCCTGCCGCTGAACGATCCTCGGCTGATCCAGCACCGGGGCAGCGTCGAGCAGTTGGCCGCCTATGGCCTGGTACCGGCCGCCTGATCCAAGGAACGCACCTGCGGCATGACTTCGAGCGCCGAACACCAACGCCTGCTGCGCCTGGCTACCCGGGCGTCCCTGGCAGTCGCCACGATTCTTGTCGTGAGCAAGGCGATCGCCTGGTGGCTGAGTGGGTCGGTGAGCCTGCTGGCCGGCCTGACCGATTCGGCCCTCGACGCTGTCGCCTCCTTCCTCAACTTGCTGGCCGTACACTACGCCCTGCGCCCGGCTGACGACGACCATCGCTTTGGCCACGGCAAGGCCGAGGCCCTGGCCGGCATGGCCCAGGCGCTGTTCATCGGTGTCAGTGCGGTGCTGATCGGCGTGCAGGCGGTCGAGCGCCTGCAATCGCCGCAACCGCTGGGCGGTACAGCGGCCGGTATTGCGGTGATGCTGCTTTCCCTGGTCCTGACCCTGGCCTTGCTCGCCTTCCAGCGCAAGGTCATCCGCGCCACCGGCTCGAACGCGGTGCGCGCCGACTCACTGCACTACCGCTCCGATCTGCTGCTCAACGGCAGCATTCTGCTCGCCTTGCTCCTGGCACGCTTCGGCTGGCCACAACTGGACGCCCTGTTCGGCTTGGGAATCGCCTTGTACATCCTCTGGAGCGCCGTGCAGATCGCCCGCGAGAGCACGGCGATCCTGATGGACAAGGAGCTGCCGGCCGACATCGGCGAGCGCATGCTCGAACTGGTGTGCGCCATCCCTGGGGTCGAGGGCGCCCACGATCTACGCACCCGGGTCTCGGGCAACCGCTGGTTCGTCCAACTGCACCTGGAACTGCCCGGCGATCTGAAGCTGCATGACGCCCATGAACTGTGCGTGCAGGCATCCGCTGCGATCCGCCAGCGCTACCCGCGAGCGGATGTGATGGTGCACGCCGATCCGGTGTAAACCCGTCCCCAGGGCCTTCAGTTCACGCTGTAGCCCCGGGCGCTCAGGCAATCGCCCAGTACGCGATGGTAGGCATCCGCCACATGGGCCGGTGGCGCGAAGGCTGCCGCCGCCGGATCGAAACCAGATTGCTGCACGGCCTGGCGATGACACTCATAGCGGTCCTGGTTTTGCTGCCGAGGCGTTTGCCCGGACAACGGATGGGCTATCACGTCGTAACCGGTACCCAACTGCGGGCCCGGCGCGGGCAGCAGGTTGGGGGGATTGACCACCACATACTCCTGGCTGTCGCTCAGGTATTGGTAATAGGTGTTCGAGACCTGGAAGAACAACGTGCCATCGAACCAGACCTCCTGGGCATAGACCGGCAGGTAGCCGACCCGCGCGCCATAGGGCGGCCTGACCAGCACATACGCGCCGCCTTGTGGGCGATACCAGTAGCCACTGGAGTAGTAATAGTCCTGCCCCTGGTATGGCACCTTCCAATAACGATCCGGGAAGTGGTCGATCCTGTGTCCGGGATGGTATTGCGGACCTGGTCCCCAGCCATCGCCCTGGCCGTCGGGACGCCCAGGCCAGTCGCCACCCGGTCGCTGCCCAGGTCCGCCTGCTTCCCAGTGGTAACCGCCATTGCGCCGGGGGATATCCTGGTAATAGCCCTGGCGCGGTGGCTGGGTCTGGCGCACCTCGTCACGCGCGTTGAGCGGCGAGCGGCCCATGGTCGCGCCGTTGGGGTCCTGCGACGCTGGGCCCTCTCCCGGCCCTTGGGCCCATGCGCCAAGGCTGATGCCCAGGCCCAGCAAACCAACACCTGCCCATTGCCAGATGCGCGACCTCATGTTGTCCTCTCGATGGTAAGAACTGCAGTGGAACTGCATGCAGTCTATCGCGGCCAAGGCCTATGCAGATGAAATTCCGGGCATGAAAAAAGGGAGGCCGTAGGGCCTCCCTTTGGGAATTGTCGTCCGTGCTCGGCGCTTGTGGCACCGGCTCACCTCACATCGTCTTCTGGACGGTGCGTAGCCCGGGGGCCTGGCGGATCCTGTTGGATGGCTGGCCGCGACGGCCTTCCTGAGGCCGGTCGCCGTGGACTGTTGTCCGGGCAGTGATTCTGTTGGTAAAGATACGGGAGGCGACGCGGCAGAGGATTGCGAATATTGCTCAGATAAATAGCACTTGCGCAATTTTTAACCCTGGATCGATAATTCGCAGCAATCCGAACAGAAAAGGCCTTTTCCATGAGCAAGCTCGACCGCTATGACCTGAGCATCCTTGCCGAATTGCAGCGCGACGCCCGCATCTCCAACCAGGAGTTGGCCGAGCGCATCGGCTTGTCCCCCTCCCCTTGCTCACGGCGGGTCAAGCAATTGGAAGACGACGGCTACATTTCGCGCCAGGTGGCCCTGCTGGATCGCAAGAAGCTCGGCCTGAGCCTGACCGCCTATGTACTGATCGGCATGGACCGCCATACCCCCGAGCGCTTCGAGACCTTCGAGGCCGCCATTCGCAGCCTGCCTCAGGTACTGGAATGCAGCCTGGTCACCGGGATGGACGCCGACTACCAATTGAAAGTCGTCGTCCCGGACATGGACCACTACCAGAAACTACTGCTCGGCAGCCTGACCCGCATCGAAGGCGTCACCAGTGTGCGCTCAAGCTTCGTGCTCAACCAGGTGCTGGCCAGCACTGAGCTGCCGTTGACGCATCTGCGCTGACCGTACGCTGTCGCCCCGCGTATAATCGTCGCTCAGCCTGCCTGGAGAACACTGATGGATCCCGCCGTATTCGAAGAGTGGATGATGATCGTCCTGGTGACCGTGCTGATCGGTTTCATGGGGTTCATCGTCTGGGACCTGGCGAAGAAGTCCAAGGCAGGCCGCTTCGGCACCTTGATTTTGTTCTTCGTCCTGGGCCTGGGCGTGCTTGCCTTCATCATCAAGAGCGTGGTGGTGGGGTTCCTCGAAGGGGTCTAGCCCTGCAATGAAGTGAGGGCGCTACGCGCCCATCTTCTAACGAAGTAACTTCGGCGCGACCTCTCGCCAGCATCCCTGCTCCAGCCCATCCAGCGCCCAATCCCCGATCCGTACCCGCACCAACCGCAACGTCGGCAGCCCCACCGCCGCCGTCATGCGCCGTACCTGGCGGTTGCGCCCTTCCCGAATCACCAGCTCCAGCCAATGGGTCGGCACGCTCTTGCGAAACCGCACCGGCGGGTTGCGCGGCCAAAGCGCAGGCTCTTCCAGCCGTCGTGCCTCGGCCGGTAGCGTCGGCCCGTCATTGAGCTCGACCCCATCGCGCAACTGTTGCAACTGCGCCTCGCTCGGCTCCCCCTCCACTTGCACCCAATAGGTCTTGGGCAATTTGTGCTTGGGGTCGGCGATGCGTGCCTGCAGGCGACCGTCGTTGGTCAACAGCAGCAGGCCTTCGCTGTCACGGTCCAGCCGCCCGGCCGGATAAATGCCAGGAATGTCGATGTAGTCCTTAAGGGTCGCGCGCCCCTCACCGTCGCTGAACTGGGTCAACACATCGAACGGCTTGTTGAACAGGATCAGGCGCGGTTCGGCCGGCGGCGCCTTGGGCTGGCGACGCGGGCCTGCGGGCCGCGCCTGTGGACGGCGCGGCTTGGAACGGGGTGGCAGGGACATGGATCCTCAGCGGAACGGCGGCTCATCGAAGCTGCGCAGTTTACGCGAGTGCAGCGAATTGAGCTCGGTGCGCAGCAGGTCCAGGGCCGCGATACCGATCTTCAGGTGCTGGCTGACTGCACGGTTATAGAAGGCATTGGCCGAGCCAGGCAGCTTGATCTCGCTGTGCAGCGGTTTGTCCGAGACGCACAGCAACGTGCCGTAAGGCACCCGCAGACGATACCCCTGGGCGGCGATGGTGCCGCTCTCCATGTCCACCGCCACGGCGCGGGACAGGTTGATCAGCGGTCGTTCCTGGGCCCAGCGCAGCTCCCAGTTGCGGTCGTCGTAGGTCAGCACGGTGCCGGTGCGCAGGCGTTTTTTCAATTGCTCGCCGCGCTCGCCGGTCACCTGCGCCGCGGCCTCCTGCAGCGCCAACTGCACTTCGGCCAAGGCCGGGATCGGAATATTCGGCGGCACCACCCGGTCGAGGATGCCATCGCGACGCATGTAGGCGTGGGCCAGCACGTAGTCGCCAATGGTCTGCGATTGGCGCAGGCCCCCACAGTGGCCAATCATCAGCCAGCAATGCGGACGCAACACGGCCAGGTGGTCGGTGATGTTCTTGGCATTGGACGGGCCGACGCCGATATTGACCAAAGTGATGCCATCGCCATCGGCGGCGATCAGGTGATAGGCCGGCATCTGGTAGCGGTGCCAGACCACGCTGGCCACCAGCGCCTGGGTCTCGTCGTCGTCCATGCCCTTTTCGATGATGACATTGCCCGGCAGGACCATGCGCACGAAGCGCGACTCCTGACGCAGTTGCTCCAGGCCATGGCCGATGAACTGGTCGACGTAGCGGTGGTAGTTGGTCAGCAGGATCCACGGCTGGACATGGCGCCAGTCGCTCCCGGTGTAATGCACCAGGCGGCGCAGGGAGAAGTCCACGCGGGCGGCATCGAACAGCGCCAGCGGCAGGGTTTCGGCGCTGCCCCAGTCGCACAGGCCGTCGGCGATGTTGTCGGTGGCTGCCGACAGGTCGGTGCTGGGGAATACCCGTGCAAGTTCGGCGGCAGTGATGCCGCTGCCCGCCAATTCATCGCCCTGGTCGACCACGTAGGGGTATGGAATGTTCTGTTCGCTGACACCCACTTCCAGGGTCACGGTGTAGTCGTGCATCAGCGGCCGCAGTTGCTCGAGCAGGTAACCGCGAAACGCCGCAGGCTGGGTGATGGTGACGCTGTAGGTACCTGCCACCTGCACCTTGGCATAGGCCCGCGTGGTGGCGGCCACTTCACCATGGCTGTAGTAGGTCAGGCGCAGGGCCGGATAACGAAACAGCGCACGCTGGTCGTCGTCCGGCTCGGTGCGGTCTTTGAGGTAGCGCTTGAGGGCCTGGCTGAGGGCGCCGGTGGCTTGTTCATGCAGGGCCGCCAGACGGTCGACGGCCTGTTCAGGTGTATCAACGACTACAAACGCTTGGCTCACGCTGGATTTCCTGTCTTCTGACATGCATGGCTTCCATCTTGCCTACCTTCTGTTGCAATTACATCCCTGACAATTGCATTCGGCCTCTTCACGGACAAGCCTGCTCCATACCCTCCGAGGAAACGGGTTTAGCTGCGAACAGCCACCCTCAGGCCGACCAGACCGGCGTCGCCCGCGCCACCAGCGCCGCAGCATCGATACCCCGGGGCAACGCCCCATAGACCCGCCCGCCAGCGCCCAACCGGCTGGCCATGAACGCATCGCTGACGGTCGCATTGCCCGCTTCCAGCAACAGCTTGGCCTGCAGGGCGACGGCGATGTCCTCGGTCAGTTGCCGGGCGCGGTACTGGATATCGCCGGTATCGGCGAACGCGCCCTTCAGATTGCCGATATGCGCCGCCAAGCGCGGATCGCCGTGACCGTCGCCAAGCTCGGTGAACAGTGCATCGAGCACGCCCGGCTCCTTGGACAGCGCACGCAGCACATCCAGGCACTGCACATTGCCCGAACCTTCCCAAGTAGAGTTGACCGGCGCCTCGCGGTACAGGCGCGGCAAAATGCTGTCTTCCACATAGCCCGCACCGCCCAGGCATTCGGCAGCTTCGTTGATCATTCCCGGGGCGCGCTTGCAGATCCAATACTTGCCCACGGCGGTCACCAGGCGGGCGAAATGCGCTTGTTGCGGGTCGTCCAGTTGGTCCAACGCCTGGCCCATGCGCAGACTCAACGCCAGTGCCGCCTCGCTTTCCAGCGCCAGGTCGGCCAGCACGTTCTGCATCAATGGCTGTTCGCTCAGCACCCGTCCACCGACCTTGCGATGGGCACAATGGTGCGCGGCCTGGGTCAGCGCCTGTCGCATCAAGGCGCTGGAGCCGACCATGCAATCGAAACGCGTCATGGCCACCATCTCGATGATGGTCGGCACTCCTCGGCCCTCTTCACCGATCATCCACGCCAGGGCACCGCGAAACTCCACTTCGCTGGAGGCATTGGAGCAGTTGCCGAGCTTGTTCTTCAGGCGCTGGATGTAGAACTGGTTGTGCGTGTCGTCGGGGCGATGACGTGGCAGCAGGAAGCAGCTCAACCCTTTGTCGGTCTGGGCGAGGGTCAGGAAGGCATCGCACATCGGCGCGGAGCAGAACCACTTGTGGCCCACCAGTTCATACGCCTGACCGGGGCCCGGCGCACCAACCGGGTAGGCCCGGGTGGTGTTGGCCCGCACATCGGTGCCACCCTGCTTTTCGGTCATGGCCATGCCGAGGGTCACCCCGGCTTTGTGTCGGTCGCCCACGTTACGCGGGTCGTACTCGCGCGCCAGGACCTTGGGCAGCCAGTATTCGGCCAATTCCGGTTGCAGCCGCAAGGCTGGCACCGCAGCGAAGGTCATGGTCAGCGGGCAACCAGTGCCGGCCTCTGCCTGGCTGTGCAGGTAGGTCATCGACGCTCGCGCCACGTGGGCGCCGGGACGCGGCTCGGCCCAGGGCAACGATGGCAATCCATGCTCGACCGCCGTGCGCATCAACTCGTGATAGGCCGGATGGAACGTCACCAGGTCGATGCGGTGGCCATAACGGTCATGGCTGCTGAATTCCGGCTTGTGGGCATTGGCCAGAAAACCCGCAGCCATCAGCGGGCCGCCGGCCAAGGCACCATAGGCGTCGATCCGCGACTCGGCCCAGCCGGCACCGAAGCGCCGGGACCACTCCTGCAGGGGCTGGTCGAGGCGGTACAGGTTGGCGCCGTCGAGCGACGGTGGCTGGTTGGTGACTTCGTGGGTTTCAGCGAACTGGTGCAGGTTCATCGGGGGCTCCCTGGATCCGGTCATGCCTGAAAGCCCCAGTGAAGCACTCCTTCGAAGTCAGTCAAAGTGTCAAAAACGACTAACTCGGCCGTCCTTAGCCGCCCATCGCACCCGAGGCCAACCGGCCGGACGGCCACTGCGCCTGGGCCACGGACAGGTTCAAGGACAACTCGAAGCGGCTGCCCAGCCCCCGGGTCGACTCATGGGCGAGTCGACCGCCGATCAACTCGCCCAACTGACGGCAGATCGAAAGCCCGATGCCCAGGCCGCCGTAACGGCGCGTCATGGAACCATCGACCTGGAAGAAACGCTGATAGAGGATGGCTTGATCCAAGTCGTCGAAACCGATACCGCTGTCGCTGACGGTGAAGGTCAATGCCAGGCTGTCCGGCCCGAGCCTGCGGCCACGCACCTGGATCATCACGCCGCCCTGGTGGGTGAATTTCAGGCCGTTGTCCACCAGACAGGCCAGGCAGCGCAGCAGTTTTTGCGCATCGCCGAGCAACTCGTCGGGCAGCTCCGCCGGGATATCCAGGCTCAGGTACAGGCCTTTGCCCAGGGCACGCCCGGCGAAACCTGCGCGCAGATCCTGCAGCTGCCGGCGCAGGCTGAAGGGCGCGGCATGGGCACGCAGACGACCCGCCTGCAGTTCGGTGAGCACGAGGATGTCATCGACCATGGCCATCATGTCCTGGGCGGACCCGGTGGCGGTGCGGTGATACTGGGCGTGCTCGGCGCTCATCGGCAGGGTATGCATCAACTCCAGCGAGCCGATCACACCGTTCATCGGTGTGCGCAGCTCATGGGTGACCGTCGCCAGGAACTCATCCTTCAGGCGATTGCTTCGGGCCAGTTGCTGGTTTAGCTGCTCCAGGGTGTGGCCGGTATCGCGCAGCGCCTGGGCCTGTTGCTCACGCAAGCTGTTGATGCGGTCGGCCAGGGCCAGGGACAACAACGCCACTTCCAACGCCGATCCCAGCTGGCTGGCATACATGGTCAGGAAGACGTTCGGCAGATAACCGAGCACCATCAGGGTATTGACCAGCCCACCCAAGAGGAACGCCGTCCAGGCGATGATGAACCAGCGCGCCACCCGCACCCCATGCCACCAGGCATAAAGCCCTGCCGTGAAGATGCTCACGGTGAACAGCAGTGCCAGCAGCGTCGCCATGCGCAACGCCAGGCCGTAGGGCATGGTCACAGCCAGCGCCATGACCAGCGCGCCACCGGCCATCAACACCAACAGCAGGCGGTCGAAGCCACGGCTGAGCTTGCCCAACTGCAGGAAATGCCGGGCGAACTGGCAACCGAACAGCCCTGCGGCGCCAATGAACAAAGGCGTGGCGGCATTGGCCCACCAGGGGTTGTCCGGCCAGAAGTACGCGACACCGGCACCGTTGACCGAGATCTGGTAGAGCCCGAACGAAGCGATATAGAGGATGTAATAGAGGTAGCTGACGTCGCGAACGCTGAGGTAGATGAACAGGTTGTACACCAACATCACCAGCAACACGCCGTAGATCATGCCCAGCACATAGAGGCGCGTGGGCTGCTCTTCCATGTAGGCCTCGGTTGACCACAAGGCCAGCGGCGCCTGGATCGAACCCTGGCTCTGCAAACGCAGGTAGGCCGTGATCGCCTGGCCCGGGTTCACAGGCAGCTCGAACAGGTAGTTGTTCTGGCGGATCTGCCGGCTGGCATAGGGCAAGGCGTCGCCGGTACGCTGGACCAGGCGGTAGCTGCCATGGCCATCGGGCAGGTAGAGATCCAGGTGGTCCAGTGGTGGATAGGCCAACTCCAGCAGCCACTGGCGCGAAGGTGCTGTGGGCGGGCTGATGTTGCGCAGGTCGACCTTCAGCCAGAACACCGAGGTGGAATAGCCCGCATTGAGCACGTCTTCATGGTGCTGTCGGAAACGGCTGGCAAAGGCCGGCGAGCTGACCTGGGCAATGCTGGCGCTGCCATCACGGTCCTCGAGGACCTGCATGACTTGGCCCAATGGCAGGTACCGGGTGGCGTTGTCGAAATCGACCGCTCCGGCGAACAAGGGCACACAGCCCAGAAGCATCATCAGCAAGTAGCGCATACAGCCCCAGCATGGCCTGTCCAGTCGCGTCGTGGTGGCCTCCCTTCCCTTTGAGACGACGAATTCCGGCAGCGCCCATTTGTCGAGTTATCCGAGCACTCTAGCATAGCCTTCAGGGAGGGCAATCAGCCACCTCAAATTTCAAAGAAACAGCTCTATTTCAATACTTACAGAGACACAGAACACAAAAAACTGACCACTTGATCAACAAAACCCATCGGCGGGGCGATCCGCCCCAACAGGTTTGGTGGTAAGCTCGCCGACCATGAATACGACCTACAGCTCCCGCCCCGTTGTCCTCTGTCTTTCCGGCCACGACCCCAGTGGCGGTGCCGGCCTGCAGGCAGATATCGAAGCCCTGATCGCCCAAGGCTGTCACGCCGCTCCTACCGTGACCGCCCTGACCGTCCAGGATACCGTCAACGTCTCCGACTTCCGCGTGCTGGACCGCGAGTGGGTCCTGGCACAGGCCAACGCCGTGCTGGCCGACTCCACCGTCGCAGCGGTCAAGCTCGGCATGCTCGGTTCGATCGAAATGGTCGATACCGTCGCCGAATTGCTGAGCGCCCATCCGCACCTGCCGTTGGTCTGCGACCCGGTCCTGCGTGCAGGTGGCGGTGGCCGCCTGGGCAAGGACGAAGTCGGCTATGCGCTGCGCGAACGCCTGCTGCCGCTGGCCACGATCGCCACGCCGAACCTGCCTGAAGCCCGGATCCTGGCCGAACTGCCCGACGGCACCGCGGACGAATGCGCCGAGAAACTTTTGCCGTTCTGTAGACATCTTCTGATTACCGGCGGTCACGGTGACGAGGTGCAAATTCATAACCGCCTTTATAGCCGCGACGGTCAACAGCACACCTGGACCTGCGAACGCCTGCCAGGCAGCTACCATGGCTCCGGTTGCACCCTGGCCAGCGCCCTGGCCGGCCGCCTGGCCCTTGGCGAGCAATTGCAAAGTGCCGTGCGCAGCGCCTTGGACTACACCTGGCGCACCCTGCGCGACGCCGAGCAACTGGGCAAAGGGCAGTTCGTCCCGCGCCGGTTGCCCCTGGACTTCTGCTCCTGATCCACGAGGCCTGACAGATGAAGTTACGCGGTCTGTACGCGATCACCGACAGCCAACTGCTCGCCGGTCGCTTGCTCTCCCACGTCGAGGCTGCCCTCGAAGGTGGCGTTTGCCTGCTGCAGTATCGTGACAAAAGCGACGATGCCACACGCCGCCTGCACGAGGCCGAAGGCCTGCAGAGGCTCTGCGAGCGCTATGGCACGCAACTGATCATCAACGACGACGTCCAACTGGCCGCACACCTGGGCGTTGGCGTGCACTTGGGCCAGACCGACGGCCCCTTGACCCCGGCTCGCACCTTGCTCGGCCGCGATGCCATCATCGGCTCCACCTGCCATGCCCAGCTCGCGCTGGCCGAGCAGGCCGCCAGCGAAGGCGCCAGCTACGTGGCCTTCGGTCGCTTCTTCAATTCGGTGACCAAGCCCGGCGCGCCAGCCGCCGACATCGACCTGCTCGGCCAGGCCCGTGCCCGCGTGCAACTGCCGATCGCAGTGATCGGCGGCATCACCCTCGACAACGCCGCCCCCCTGGTCGCCCATGGCGCCGACCTGCTGGCGGTGATCCACGGCTTGTTCGGTGTCGACAGCGCGCAGGAAGTCACCCGCCGCGCCCGCGCCTTCAACGCCCTGTTCGCTTCCTGATTCGAGAGAAATCCCATGTCCCGTTCCGAATCCCTGTTCGCCCAAGCCCAGAAGCACATCCCTGGTGGTGTGAACTCGCCGGTCCGCGCTTTCCGCAGCGTCGGCGGCACCCCGCTGTTCTTCAAGCACGCCGAAGGCGCCTACGTCGTCGACGAAGACGACAAGCGCTACGTTGACTACGTAGGGTCCTGGGGCCCGATGATCCTGGGTCACGGCCATCCGGACGTCCTGGCTTCGGTGCGCAAGCAACTGGAGCACGGCCTGTCCTACGGCGCCCCGACCGCGATGGAAACCGAGATGGCCGATCTGGTCTGCTCGATCGTGCCGTCCATGGAGATGGTCCGCATGGTCAGCTCCGGAACCGAGGCGACCATGAGCGCCATCCGCCTGGCCCGTGGCTACACCGGCCGCGATGCGATCATCAAGTTCGAAGGCTGCTACCACGGCCACTCCGACAGCCTGCTGGTCAAGGCTGGCTCCGGCCTGCTGACCCAGGGCGTACCCAGCTCGGCCGGTGTGCCGGCGGATTTTGCCAAGCACACCCTGACCCTGCCGTTCAACGACATCGCGGCCGTCGAGAAGACCCTGAGCGAAGTGGGCCAGACCGTCGCCTGCATCATTGTCGAACCCGTCGCCGGCAACATGAACTGCGTACCACCAGCGCCAGGTTTCCTCGAAGGCCTGCGCGAACAGTGCGACAAGCACGGCGTGGTGCTGATCTTCGACGAAGTGATGACCGGTTTCCGCGTTTCCCTGGGCGGCGCCCAAGGCCACTACGGCATCAAGCCGGACCTGTCGACCTTCGGCAAGATCGTCGGCGGCGGCATGCCGGTTGGCTGCTTCGGCGGCAAGCGCGAAATCATGGAGTGCATCGCTCCCCTGGGCCCGGTGTACCAGGCCGGCACCCTGTCGGGTAACCCGTTGGCCATGGCTGCGGGCCTGACCACCCTCAAGCTGATCAGCCGCCCAGGCTTCCACGACGAACTGACCGCCTTCACCACCCGCATGCTCGACGGCCTGCAACAGCGCGCCGATGCCGCGGGCGTACCGTTCGTCACCACCCAGGCGGGCGCCATGTTCGGCCTGTACTTCAGCGGCGCCGACGACATCGTCACCTTCGAGGACGTGATGGGCAGCGACGTGGAACGCTTCAAGCGCTTCTTCCACCTGATGCTCGAGGGCGGCGTGTACCTGGCGCCAAGCGCGTTCGAGGCGGGCTTCACCTCCATCGCCCACGGCGACAAGGAGCTGCAGATCACCCTGGATGCCGCCGAAAAGGCCTTCGCCGCGCTGAAGTGATCGTCAGCCTCTTCGCGGGCAATCCCGCTCCCACCCGTCATGCGTTGAACCTGTGGGAGCGGGGTCATCCCCGAAGACGCCGATCCGGCAATAAATGTGCTGTGCAATCAACCAAGGCTTCTCAATACAGAATTTCGAGTAAAACTTTGTAAGGTAGGCGCTGCTTATCCCATAATGTGCCACCAGAGACATTGGCCGCAGCTTTGCAGAGGTAAGTCGATCCCCATGAACCGCACCGGCCGCGCCCTTACCCTGGGCTGCCTGCTGCTTCTTCAGCCCCTGCTGGCCTTGGCAGAGGGCGGCAACTCGTTGCTGATTCCAGCGACGGGACGCTGCACCCTCAATACACAGCCCGAGGACCTGCAGAACGCCCTGAAGGCTTGCGAACGGACGGCGGAGTCGGGCGATGCCCAGGCGCAATACGAGCTGGGTGAGTTCTACTACAACGGCAACCAGGCCCCCAAGGACCTGAAAAAAGCCGTCAACTGGTTCGAGAAAGCCTCATTGCAAGGCCAGGCCCAGGCGCAATACCGTCTTGGCTCGATGTTCTTCCATGGCGAAGGCGTTCCGGCCAACAACGTGCAGGCCTACATTCTGCTGAAGATGGCGGCGGTCAACGGCGACGAAGACGCCCTGGACCTGGCCGACGAAGTCACCGAGCAGATGCCCCGCGACGAACTCGAACACGCCACCCAGGTGCTCGGCCAGATCTTCCGCAAATACCTGCTGGAACTGCAAAACGCCGAGGGGCGCACGCCCTTCTCCCCCCTGCCCTGACGGGCCGATCTACTTTTCCGGCATCGGCATCGGGAACGGCATCACATTGCCGCCACCCTTGGCCTCGCTGATCTTCGCCGTGCCCAGCCGCTCCACTTCGTCGATGCGCACGATCGAGTGCATCGGCACAAAACTGCGCACCACACCTTCGAACTGCGCCTTGAGCTTCTCCTCGCTGGGGTCGACCACCACCTGGGTGCGCTCGCCGAAGACGAACTCCTCGATTTCAAGAAAGCCCCACAGATCACTCTGGTAGATCTGCTTGGCATACATCTCGAAGACCTGGCCCTGGTTGAGGAAGATCACTTTGTAGATGGCGGGTTCGCGTTTGCTCATGATCGAAGAAGACGACACCTTGGTAGGAAAATGGCCGGCATCATAGCAGACCGTCTGCCCTGTTAAGCACCCGGTGCCGCCTCTATAATGTGCGGCCTTTCAGCACCTGCAGCAGACGATTTGCCATGGCCAAGAAGCTCTACATTGAAACCCACGGTTGCCAGATGAACGAGTACGACAGCTCGCGCATGGTCGACCTGTTGGGCGAACACCAGGCCCTGGAAGTCACCGAGCATCCCGATGATGCCGATGTCATCTTGCTCAACACCTGCTCAATCCGCGAAAAAGCGCAGGACCAGGTGTACTCCAAGCTCGGCCGCTGGCGCGCCCTGAAGGACCGCAACCCGCAGATGGTCATCGCCGTCGGCGGCTGCGTGGCCAGCCAGGAAGGCGAAGCCCTGCGCAAGCGTGCGCCCTACGTCGACGTGGTCTTCGGTCCGCAGACCCTGCACCGCCTGCCGGAAATGATCGACGCCGCGCGCACTACCCGTGAGCCGCAAGTCGATGTGTCGTTCCCGGAAATCGAAAAGTTCGATCACCTGCCCGAGCCCCGCATCGACGGCCCGACCGCCTTCGTCTCGGTCATGGAAGGTTGTAGCAAATACTGCACCTTCTGCGTCGTGCCCTATACCCGCGGCACCGAGGTCAGCCGCCCGTTCGACGACGTGCTGGCCGAGGTCATCCACCTGGCCGAGAACGGCGTACGCGAAATCACCCTGCTGGGCCAGAACGTCAACGGTTATCGCGGCCAGACCCACGATGGCCGCCTGGCGGACCTGGCCGAACTGATCCGCGTGGTGGCGGCGGTCGACGGGATCGAGCGGATCCGCTACACCACCTCGCACCCACTGGAGTTTTCCGACAGCCTGATCCAGGCCCACGCCGAGGTGCCGCAACTGGTCAAGCACCTGCACCTGCCGGTCCAGGCCGGCTCCGACCGCGTGCTGGCGGCCATGAAGCGCAACCACACGATCCTCGAGTACAAGTCCAAGCTGCGCAAACTCAAGGCCGCGGTGCCGGACATCTGCATCAGCTCGGACTTCATCGTCGGTTTCCCCGGCGAGACCGAGAAGGACTTCGAGCAGACCATGAAACTGGTGGCCGAGGTCGGTTTCGACTTTTCGTTCTCGTTCGTCTACAGCGCCCGTCCTGGCACCCCGGCCGCGGAGCTTGCAGACGATACGCCCGACGACATCAAGAAGCAGCGCCTGCAATTGCTGCAGCACCGCATCGACCAGCAGGGCTTCGAGATCAGCCGACGCATGGTCGGCAGCGTCCAGCGCATCCTGGTCACCGACTTCTCCAAGCGCGACCCAGGCAAGCTGCAAGGCCGCACGGAGAATAATCGAATCGTCAACTTCCACTGCGACAATCCCTCGCTGATCGGCCAGCTGGTGGATGTGCGCATCGAAGAGGCCAAGCCGCACTCGCTGGTCGGCTCGCTGATTCAATGACGATCGGTAGTGGTCTATTCGCGGCCCCTCCCGCAGGGGACGCCGCAAACCAGGTAGGCGCGGGCTTACCCGCGATTGGGCCAACACAGATACCCACCCCTTGATCGTTTCAGTGCTTTCGCCACTGCCCTTCAAGGGTTATTCTTGAGTTCACCTCCATTGCCGTCGAGCGGCTAAAAACGACCTTGAACGCACCCATACAACCTCATCGCTTCATCCTCGAACCCTTCGAGGCCCACCGCTTCGCCAACTTGTGCGGCCAGTTCGACGAGCACCTGCGCCTGATCGAACAGCGCCTGGCCATCGAGATCCGCAACCGCGGCAATCAGTTCGAATTGATTGGCGAACCCAAGACCACTTCGGCCGCTGAGCAACTGCTGCGCCGCCTCTATCGCGAAGCCAAGGCTTCCGAGCTCTCGCCGGAAACCGTCCACCTGTACCTGCAGGAATCGACCGTCGAGAACCTCGACAATCCGGCGGTGAACGAGGTCAGCGTCTCGCTGCGCACGCGCAAGGGCAACATCCGCCCGCGCGGGGTCAACCAGCAGCGCTACGTCAAGGAAATCCTGGCCAACGACATCAATTTCGGCATTGGCCCGGCCGGTACCGGCAAGACCTACCTGGCCGTGGCCTGCGCCGTGGATGCCCTGGAACGTGAGCAGGTGCGGCGCATCCTGCTGGTGCGTCCGGCAGTGGAAGCCGGCGAAAAGCTCGGTTTCCTGCCAGGCGACCTGGCCCAGAAGATCGACCCGTACCTGCGCCCGCTGTACGACGCACTGTACGAGATGCTCGGCTTCGAGCACGTGGCCAAGCTGATCGAGCGCCAGGTGATCGAGATCGCCCCGCTGGCCTACATGCGCGGCCGCACCCTGAACAACAGCTTCATCATCCTCGACGAAAGCCAGAACACCACCCTGGAGCAGATGAAGATGTTCCTCACCCGCATCGGCTTCGGCTCGACGGCGGTGATCACCGGCGACATCACCCAGGTCGACCTGCCTCGCGGCACCAAGTCGGGCCTGGCCCACGTGATCGAGGTGCTCAAGGACGTGCCGGGCATCAGCTTCACCCACTTCCAGCCCAAGGATGTGGTCCGCCATCCCTTGGTGCAGCGGATCGTCGAGGCCTACGACCGCTTCGATGCGCGCCAGGCAAAGCCCGAGGTCCCTGGCAAAGATGCTTGAACTCGACCTGCAACGGGCCACGGACGCTGCCGCCCCCGATGACGCTGCCTTCCGCCGCTGGTGCGAACTGGCCCTGCGCCAGCGCACCGCGGACTCGGAAATGACCATTCGCCTGGTCGACGAGCCCGAAGGCCGTGAGCTGAACCACACCTACCGGCACAAGGACTATGCGACCAACGTGCTGTCCTTCCCCGCCGACGTTCCCGATGACCTGCTCGACATCCCGCTGCTGGGTGACCTGGTCATCTGCGTGCCGGTGGTCGAGCGTGAAGCCGCCGAGCAAGGCAAATCGCTCGAAGCCCACTGGGCGCACCTGGTCATCCATGGCTGCCTGCACCTGCTTGGCTACGATCATATCGAGGACGACGAAGCCGAGGAGATGGAAGCCTTGGAACGAACCTTGCTGGCTGAACTGGGTCATCCGGACCCTTACGCCGACGACGAAATCACACAACCTGACCACTGAAAAGGATCACGAGTAACCGCCATGAGCGAAGACCGATCGAGCAATGGGCAGAAGTCCTGGCTGGGTAAATTGACCCAGGCTTTTGCCCATGAGCCGAAAAACCGCCAGGAGCTCCTCGAGCTGCTGCGCGAAGCCCATCAGAACAAGCTGCTCGACAGCGAAGCGCTGACCATCGTCGAAGGTGCCATCCAGGTCGCTGACCTGCAGGTGCGTGACATCATGGTGCCGCGTTCGCAGATGATCAGCATCAAGGCCAGCCAGTCCCCACGTGAGTTCCTGCCAGCGGTGATCGACGCCGCGCACTCGCGCTACCCGGTGATCGGCGAAGGCCACGACGATGTGCTCGGGATCCTCCTGGCCAAGGACCTGCTGCCGCTGATCCTCAAGGAGAACGGCGATACCTTCAACATCAAGGACCTGCTGCGCCCGGCCACCTTCGTGCCGGAGTCCAAGCGTCTGAACGTGTTGCTGCGCGAGTTTCGCGCCAACCACAACCACATGGCCATCGTCATCGACGAATACGGCGGCGTGGCGGGCCTGGTGACCATCGAAGACGTGCTCGAGCAGATCGTCGGCGACATCGAGGACGAGCACGACGTCGAGGAAGACAGCTACATCAAGCCACTGCCCAGTGGCGACTTCCTGATCAAGGCCCTGACCCCGATCGAAAACTTCAACGAGTTCTTCGACTCCGAGTTCTCCGACGATGAGTTCGATACCGTGGGCGGCCTGGTGATGAGCGCCTTCGGTCACCTGCCCAAGCGCAACGAGACCACCGAGATCGGTGCCTACAAGTTCCGTATTCTCAACGCCGACAGCCGGCGGATACACTTGCTGCGCCTGACTCCGATCACCCGTTAAGGACAAACATGCGTTGGATCACCCGCCCCGGCTGGCCCGGTAACCTGCTGGCCTTGGCGGCCGGCGCATCGACCCTCCTGGCCCTGGCGCCGTTCGACATCTGGCCACTGGCGCTGCTGTCCATCGCCCTGCTCTACCTCGGCCTGCGCGAGCTCAGCCCGCGCCAGGCCATGTGGCGTGGCTGGTGGTTCGGTTTCGGCCTGTACGGGGCCGGCACCTGGTGGATCTACGTCAGCATGAACACCTACGGCGGTGCCTCGCCGGTGCTGGCGATCGCGCTGCTGGTAGCCTTCTTCGCCGCCCTTGCGTGGTTCTTCGCCCTGCCCACCTGGCTATGGGCGCGCTGGCTGCGCCGTAATGAGGCCCCTCTGGCCGATGCACTGTGCTTTGCCGCCCTGTGGTTGCTGCAGGAAGCCTTCCGGGGCTGGTTCCTGACCGGTTTCCCGTGGCTGTACGCCGGCTACAGCCAGCTCGATGGCCCGCTGGCCGGCCTGGCACCACTGGGCGGCGTGTGGCTGATCTCGTTTGTTCTGGCACTGAGCGCCGCGCTGTTGTGCAACCTGCACCGCCTGCGTGCGCGCCCTTCGTTCCTGGCCGTGGGCGCGGTCCTGCTGCTGGCCCCCTGGGTGATCGGCATGGGCCTCAAGGGTCATGCCTGGACGCAGCCCGCAGGTGATCCATTGAAGGTCGCAGCCCTGCAGGGCAACGTGGAACAGGAGCTCAAATGGGATCCGGCGCACATCGATGCGCAACTGGCGCTGTACCGTGACATGAGCTTCAGCTCCAAGCCTGTGGACTTGCTGGTCTGGCCGGAAACCGCCGTACCGGTGCTCAAGGACCAGGCCCAGGGCTACATCGACGTGATGGGGCGCTTTGCCGCCGATCGGCACTCGGCGTTGATCACCGGCGTGCCAGTGCGTGAAGTGGTGCATCACCAGCGCCGCTACTACAACGGCATCACCGTGACCGGCGAAGGCGACGGCACCTACCTCAAGCAGAAGCTGGTGCCCTTCGGCGAATACGTCCCGCTGCAGGACATGCTCCGTGGGCTGATCGAGTTCTTCAACCTGCCGATGTCGGACTTCGCACGCGGTCCGGCGGACCAACCTTTGCTGCAAGCCAAGGGCTATCAGGTTGCACCGTTCATCTGCTACGAGGTGGTCTACCCCGAGTTCGCAGCCGGCCTGGCCGCACGCAGCGACTTGCTGCTGACCATCAGCAACGACACCTGGTTCGGCACCTCCATTGGCCCCCTGCAACACCTGCAGATGGCCCAGATGCGTGCCCTCGAGGCCGGACGCTGGATGATTCGCGCCACCAACAATGGCGTCACTGCGTTGATTGACCCCTTCGGCAAGATCACTGCGCAAGTTCCGCAGTTCCAGCAGGCAGTCCTTTATGGGGAGGTGGTGCCGATGCAGCAACTGACGCCGTACCTGCAGTGGCGCTCCTGGCCGCTGGCAATCCTCTGCACGCTGCTGCTGGGCTGGGCGCTGCTGGCGAGCCGGATCGCCAAGACCGTGTGAACCTTCCGGGGCCGCGTTGCGGCCCCGCATGCGATCAGTAGAACAACCGATACCCCACCAATCCTACCGCCTCGTTGAGCAACTGCCCGCTGCGCCACACCGCCCGGCTATCGGGCAGCAAGCCGGCGAACGGTTGCCCATGGTCCTTGCCCAGGAACCCGACCGGCGCCGCCACCACCTCGAACCCCGCCTGCTCGAAGCTCCAGCGCGAGCGCTGCATGTGCCAGGCCTGGGTCACCAGCACCACCCGGCGCACGCCCTGGGGTTGCACCAGTCGCGCGCTGAGCTGGGCGTTCTCCCAGGTGGTGCGGCTGGCCTGCTCCATCCAGCGTACGTCTACACCGAAGTCCGCCTTCATGCGATCGGCCATCAACTGTGCCTCGCTCGGCGGCGCGCCGTAGTGCAGCCCACCCGTGGTCAACAGCGGAAGCCCGGACGCCTTGGCCAACTGCGCCGCGTACCGCATGCGCTCCAACGCTGTGCCGGTCGGCTGGTCCTCTCCTTCCCAGGCCGGATCGCCACGCTCACGCCCGGCGCCCAGCACCACGATCGCATCGGCGCGTCCCGCCAGCGTCGCCCATTGCGCCATTGGCAGCGGCGCCTCGGTCTCCAGTTGCCGGGCCGCCTGTTGCACCACCAGCGGCAGGCTCATCAGCCACAGGCCACCCAGGCCCAGGAAAAAGCACAATGCCGCCAAGCGCGGGCGCCGCGTGCGCAGCCACCAGGCCGCCAGCAAGAGCAGAAACAGCACGCCCGGGGGCAGCAACCATTGTTTGATGAAGTAGCGAAGCGGCATGCACGGTCCTCCTGGAAAGGTGTGCAGCCTAAGAGGATCGGCGCCGGGCAACAAGTGCGCGTCCGGCGCCGATCATGAGCAGTTTAAGTTGAGTACCGGCGCACGACGGTCTGCGCCTGGAATCCAGAACGGCTAGCGGGACAGCGTCCGGGATCTCGCCGTGGTGGCGGGGCGTTTCTTGTCCTTGAGCCAGACGATCTTCGCCGAAGTCGGCTCCGGTTGCTGGTAAGCACCGGCGCTGGCGAAACGACCTTCCGGGAGGGTTTCCAGGTAGGCCTTGATCACTTCGAACTCGGCGTGGCTCAGCCCACGCAGTTCCAGTTCAGCTGGCATCTCGT
This sequence comes from Pseudomonas sp. NY15354, assembly GCF_048068075.1. Lineage (NCBI taxonomy): Bacteria > Pseudomonadati > Pseudomonadota > Gammaproteobacteria > Pseudomonadales > Pseudomonadaceae > Pseudomonas > Pseudomonas sp. NY15354. The sequence goes on along the minus strand of NZ_JBLUPV010000026.1, from coordinate 31,067 downwards.
CGCGTAATCGTACTGAGGTCCTGGCCACTTCGAGTGCCAGGCCCAGGCGGTCGATCAAGCGTTCGTATAGCTCCGGTTTGATTGCGGGTAGCTGCGACTCTCCCATCCGTTCACCTCATTGAAGATAAGAATATCTCCCCCAAAGATGAGCTTAGCGTCACTATGAAAAGCAGCCCGGTGCCGCGACCAACGGCCCCAGCGCCGCATTCAAGGTTTCCCACGATGCGCGGCGCTCATGTATGCTACGGCGTTCACTCCAACGACACCGCAGTGCCGGACGCAGCGAGGTTCCGCTGCCTGGAAACAGGGTCCTTATCTCTCTCAGCACAAAGTAGCCATGCACGAACAATACACGCCCCGTGATATCGAAGCCGCCGCCCAGACCTTCTGGGACGAGCAACAATCGTTCGCTGTTACCGAACAGCCAGGCAAGGACACCTACTACTGCCTGTCGATGTTCCCGTATCCGAGCGGCAAGCTACACATGGGCCACGTGCGCAACTACACCATCGGTGACGTGATCGCCCGCTATCAGCGCATGCTGGGCAAGAACGTCCTGCAGCCGATGGGCTGGGACGCCTTCGGCATGCCGGCCGAAAACGCCGCGATGAAGAACAACGTCGCCCCGGCCAAGTGGACGTACGAAAACATCGACTACATGAAGACCCAGCTCAAGAGCCTGGGGCTTGCCATCGACTGGTCGCGAGAAGTCACCACCTGCAAGCCGGACTACTACCGCTGGGAGCAGTGGCTGTTCACCCGCCTGTTCGAAAAAGGCGTCATCTACCGCAAGAACGGCACCGTGAACTGGGACCCGGCCGACCAGACCGTCCTGGCCAACGAGCAGGTCATCGATGGCCGTGGCTGGCGTTCGGGCGCGCTGATCGAGAAGCGCGAAATCCCGATGTACTACTTCCGCATCACCGACTACGCCGACGAGCTGCTGGAAAGCCTCGACGAGTTGCCGGGCTGGCCTGAGCAGGTCAAGACCATGCAGCGCAACTGGATCGGCAAATCCCGCGGCATGGAAGTGCAGTTCCCGTACGACCAGGCGAGCATCGGCCATGAAGGCACCCTGAAGGTCTTCACCACCCGTCCGGACACCCTGATGGGCGCGACCTATGTCGCCGTCGCCGCCGAGCACCCGCTGGCCACCCAGGCCGCCCAGGGTAACCCGGCGCTGCAGGCGTTCATCGACGAATGCAAGAGCGGCAGCGTCGCCGAGGCCGACATGGCCACCCAGGAGAAGAAGGGCATGCCCACTTCCCTGTTCGTCGAACACCCGCTGACCGGCGAGAAGCTGCCGGTCTGGGTCGCCAACTACGTGCTGATGCACTACGGCGATGGCGCCGTGATGGCCGTTCCGGCCCACGATGAGCGCGACTTCGAGTTCGCCCACAAGTACAACCTGCCGCTCAAGGCCGTGGTACGCACCAGCGCCGGCGACGACGTCGGCAGCGAGTGGCTGGCCGCCTATGGCGAGCACGGCCAACTGATCAACTCCGGTGAGTTCGACGGCCTGGACTTCGCAGGCGCCTTCGACGCCATCGAAGCCGCGCTGATCCGCAAGGAACTGGGCAAATCGCGCACCCAGTTCCGCCTGCGCGACTGGGGCATCAGCCGCCAGCGCTACTGGGGCTGCCCGATCCCGATCATCCACTGCCCGTCCTGCGGCGACGTGCCAGTGCCAGAAGACCAACTGCCGGTCACCCTGCCCGAGAACGTGGTGCCGGACGGCGCTGGCTCGCCGCTGGCGCGCATGCCTGAATTCTACGAATGCAGCTGCCCGAAATGCGGCGCCGCGGCCAAGCGTGAAACCGACACCATGGACACCTTCGTCGAGTCGTCCTGGTACTTCGCGCGCTACGCCTCGCCGAACTACGAAGGTGGCATGGTCGACCCGAAAGCGGCCAACCACTGGTTGCCGGTCGATCAGTACATCGGCGGTATCGAACACGCCATCCTGCACCTGCTGTACGCGCGCTTCTTCCACAAGCTGATGCGCGACGAAGGCCTGGTCACTTCCAACGAGCCGTTCAAGAACCTGCTGACCCAGGGCATGGTGGTCGCCGAGACCTACTACCGCACCGCCAGCAACGGCGGCAAGGACTGGTTCAACCCGGCCGACGTCGAGGTCGAGCGTGACGCCAAGGCCAAGATCATCGGCGCCCGCCTGAAGACCGACGGCCAGCCGGTGGAAATCGGCGGCACCGAGAAGATGTCCAAGTCCAAGAACAACGGCGTGGACCCACAGGCCATGATCGATGCCTACGGCGCCGACACCTGCCGTCTGTTCATGATGTTCGCCTCGCCACCCGACATGAGCCTGGAGTGGTCCGACTCCGGCGTCGAGGGTGCCAGTCGCTTCCTGCGCCGCGTCTGGCGCCTGGCTCAGGCCCACGTGAGCCAGGGCCTACCGGGCAAGCTGGACGTCGCTGCACTGGACGATGCGCAGAAGGCCATCCGCCGCGCTATCCACGCTGCCATCAAGCAGGCCAGCACCGACGTGGGCCAGTTCCACAAGTTCAACACCGCCATCGCCCAGGTGATGACCGTGATGAACGTGCTGGAAAAAGCCCCGCAAGCCACCGAGCAGGACCGCGCCCTGCTGCAGGAAGGCCTGGAGGCCGTGACCCTGCTGCTGGCCCCGATCACGCCGCACATCAGCCATGAGCTGTGGAAGCACCTGGGTCACGCCCAGGCCGTGATCGATGCCACCTGGCCGAGCGTCGATGAAAGCGCCCTGGTGCAAGACAGCATCACCCTGGTGGTCCAGGTCAACGGCAAGCTGCGTGGCCAGGTCGAAATGCCTGCCAGCGCCAGCCGTGAAGAGATCGAAGCCGCCGCCCGCAGCAACGAGAACGTCCTGCGCTTCATCGATGGTCTGACCATCCGCAAGGTCATCGTGGTACCGGGCAAGCTGGTCAACATCGTCGCCAACTGATGGCAACGCCCGCCCGCGCAGATCGCGGGCGGGCGGAATCGGCCCACAAGGGAGCTACAACATGATCAAACGCAATCTGCTGGTAATAGGCCTGGCCGTCGTGCTCAGCGCCTGCGGTTTCCAGCTGCGCGGCACCGGCACCACCGAGCTGAGCATCAAGGAAATGGACCTGCGCGCGCGCAACGCCTATGGCGAGACCGTGACCGAGCTGCGCGAAACCCTTCAGCGCAACGGCGTCAATGTCCATGCCGGCGCCCCCTATCGCCTGGTGCTGACCGACGAGCAGCAAACCCAGCGCGCCGCCACCTACAGCGGCGGCAACCGGTCGGTCGAATACGAACTCACCACCGTACTCAACTACAGCATGCTGGGCCTGAACGACATCCCGCTGCTGAGCGACAAAGTCGAAGTGCGCAAGATCTACGTGCATGACGGCGACAACATCACCGGCTCCGACCAGGAAGCCACTCAGGCACGCGAGGAAATGCGCCGCGACCTGATCCAGGCCATGCTCGTTCGCCTGCAAATGCTGACCCCCGCCCACCTGGACGACCTGCAGCGCGAAGCGGAAGAACGCGCCAAGGCCGAAGCCCAGGCCCAGGAGGCAGCTCGCCGCCAGCAGGACGAGACGCCGCAGCAATCTCCAATGGAAGTACCGGCCAACTGACCGAGGCCGAACGGGGCACCCTCGGGTGCCCCCGCATCCACCATGAAGCTCTCCCCCGCCCAACTCAACAAACACCTGCAAGGTGCCCTGGCCCCGGTCTACGTGGTCAGCGGCGACGATCCGTTGCTGTGCCAGGAAGCCGCGGACGCCATCCGTACCGCGGCTCGCCAGCAGGGCTTCGACGAACGCCAGGTGTTCAGTGCCGACGCCAACTTCGACTGGGGCACCCTGCTCCAGGCCGGCGCCAGCCTCTCATTGTTCGCCCAGCGGCGCCTGCTAGAGCTGCGCCTGCCTTCAGGCAAGCCTGGCGACAAAGGTGCCGCCGCGCTGATGGAGTACTGCGCCAACCCCGCCGAGGACACCTTGCTGCTGGTCAGCCTGCCCAAGCTCGACGCCAGCGCGCAGAAGACCAAATGGGGCAAAGCGCTGATCGAAGGCCAGCACTGCCAGTTCATCCAGATCTGGCCGGTCGACGCCCAGCAACTGCCACAGTGGATCAACCAGCGGCTGTCCCAGGCCGGGCTGTCCGCCCAACGAGATGCGGTCGACCTGATCGCCGCGCGGGTCGAAGGCAACCTGCTGGCCGCTGCCCAGGAGATCGAAAAGCTCAAGTTGTTGGCCGAAGGCAACCAAATCACGGTAGAAACCGTGCAGGCGGCGGTCGCTGATAGCGCGCGCTTCGACGTGTTCGGGCTGGTCGATGCCATCCTCAACGGCGAAGCGGCCCACGCCCTGCGCATGCTGGAAGGTCTGCGCGGCGAAGGGGTCGAACCACCGGTGATCCTCTGGGCCCTGGCCCGTGAATTGCGCCTGCTGGCAGGGCTTGCCCAGCAGTTCAGCCAAGGCGTGCCGCTGGACAAGGCCTTTAGCCAGGCGCGACCGCCTGTGTGGGACAAACGTCGACCTCTGGTCAGCAAAGCTCTCCAACGTCTGTCCGCGCAGCGTTGGGCGCAGTTACTCCAGGACGCCCAACGCATCGATGCCCAGATCAAGGGCCAGGCCGAAGGCTCGCCCTGGACAGGCCTTACGCGGTTGTCTTTGCTGATGGCCGGGCAGCGTCTGGCGTTGCCTGCCGAGTAGGTTTGCCCGCGCAATCCCTGTAGGAACTGGCGAAGCCTGCGATGCGCTGCCCAACAGCCACAGCCACCAGAGCTGCAAGCCATACATACAATCAATTGGCTCCTACCCCGCCCTGGTCTTACAGTGCGCCCCGACATCCACCCAACCGGGGTATCCGCCATGAGCAAGAAGCCGAAAAAGCACGGCCCTAACAAGGCCAAGTCCATCATTGCCCAGCCACTGTTTCGATGCCGCCAGGAACGACCGAACAAGGGCAAAGGCAGCTACCGCCGCGAAGCCTTCCAATCGAGAGATTGGGAGGCTTCTTGCTTTTTGGCCGCATGAAGGCAGGAACCCCCCAGTCATGATATGGTCGGCACCTGAACCGCAATTCTGGATCTGTGCATGCCCTTTCGTCTGTCCCTGCGTTGGCCCTCTCGCCAGCTGATCGCAGCCTCCAGCTTTATCCTGCTCGTCGCCTGCGCGGAAAAACCCACCGCCGCCGACGCCTTGCCGCTGGCCCCCGCGCAGCCTGCGCCGAACGTGACCCTGCCGGGCACCACGCCTGACACCAGCAATGAAATCCAGCCCCTGCAAACCTTCGCCCAATGGCAGGCAGGCTTCCGCCAGCAGGCGCTGCAGGCCGGCATCAGCGCCAGCACCTTCGATCGCGCCTTCCTCGGCGTCACGCCCGACATGGACGTGATCAAGGCCGACCGCAGCCAACCCGAATTCGCCCGCCCGGTCTGGGAATACCTCGACGGCGCCCTGTCGCCGCTGCGTGTGCGCAACGGCAAGAAGCTGCTCGAGCAACATGCCGAGCTGTTGTCGCGCATCGAACAGCGCTATGGCGTGGACCGCCAGGTGCTGGTATCGGTCTGGGGCATGGAAAGCAACTTCGGTCAGTTCCAGGGCAACAAATCGGTGATCCGCTCCCTGGCCACCCTGGCCTACGAAGGCCGTCGCCCGACCTTCGCCCAGGACCAGTTGATTGCCGCCCTGCAGATCCTGCAAAACGGCGACATCCAACCCGAGGCCATGCGCGGCTCCTGGGCCGGCGCCATGGGCCAGACCCAGTTCATCCCCACCACCTACAACACCCACGCAGTCGACTTCGACGGCGATGGTCGCCGCGATATCTGGAACAGCACCGCGGACGCCCTGGCCTCCACGGCCCACTATCTGCAAAGCTCGGGCTGGAAACGCGGCCAGCCGTGGGGCTTCGAAGTGCAGGTGCCCGCAGGCTTCGACTACTGGTTGGCCGATGGTGCGCAGCGAAAGAGCGTCAGCGAATGGCTGCAATTGGGCGTGAAGCTGCCAGCCGGTACCCAACTGCCCGCAGGCAGCAACCAGTTGTCCGCCGCCCTGCTGCTGCCGGCGGGGGCGCGTGGCCCGGCGTTCCTGGTGCTGGACAACTTCCGGGCGATCCTGAAGTACAACAATTCCTCGTCCTATGCCCTGGCGGTGAGCCTGCTAGGTGATCGCTTCTATGGTTGGGGCTTCATCGCCGGCAGTTGGCCCAAGGACGACCTGCCGCTGAGCCGCAGCGAGCGCATCGAGCTGCAGGATCTGCTCAACGCCAGTGGCCACGAGGCTGGCAATGCCGATGGCATCATCGGCGCCAATACCCGCAAGGCCATCCGCAATGCCCAGCAGGCGCTGGGTTGGCCCGCCGATGGGTATCCGACCCATAAGTTGCTCGACAGTCTGCGTCGCCCCTGAACGGGCAGACATAGCCCTGTAGAGTCGGGCTCGTCCGCGAATCGGTAGGTGAATGAACCGCCGCATTCGCGGGTAAACCCGCCCCCCACAGGCTCTAGGCAAGTCTCAAGGCCAGCGCGAACAGGCCTTATCGCTCAAATAACACCTGCTCCAATGACAGCTGCATCGCCTGACTGTCCAACCTCACCCTGGCCCCCAGTGGCAGGCACAGGTTGGGGTCACAATGCCCACTGCGCCAACCCGCCAGCACCGGAATACCCAAGGGCCCGAAGATATCCTTGAGCAGCGGCGTCATGGCCGGCACGGTAATTCCGGCAAAATCGCCCACCAGCACACCGCGAATCCCCTCCAGCTTGCCAGCCAGGCGCAACTGGGTCAGCAGCCGGTCAACGCGGTACAGCGGCTCGTTGACGTCCTCGATGAACAAGATGCAGCCCTGGCTGTCGATTTCGCCCACCGTCCCCAAGGTCGCACACAGCACCGACAGGTTGCCGCCCAGCAAACGCCCGCTGGCCACACCAGGGCTCACGCAGGTCAATGGGTAGGCCTCGGGATGGACCAAGACGTCCCCGTCCCGCACCTTGCCGCCCAGTTGATCGAACAGCGAACTGACGGTCGGCTCCTGCTTCGCGCCGAGCAGATCGGCATTGAGCATGCCGCCATGGAAGGTGATGAGCCCAGCGTGGCGCTGCAGCGCCGTGTGCAGGGCAGTGATGTCGCTGTAGCCAATCAGTGGTTTGCGATGGCGGCGAATCAGGTCGAAATCAAGGCGATCCAGCAAGCGCATGCTGCCGTAACCGCCGCGCATGCACAGGATGGCGTCGATTTCAGGGTCGGCAAACGCCCTATGCAGGTCATCCAGACGCTGCTGGTCTGGGCCGGCGAGGTAGCCCTCGGCCTGGCTGACGCCCGGGAACAAGCGGCACTGGTAGCCGCGACTGGCAAACCATTGGCTTGCCTTGCGCGCATCCAGCCTGGCCGGGCCTGCCGGGGCGACGATGGCAAAACAGGCATTGCGGGGCAGCGCCGTGGGCAGATACGCATCTGGGGTTTCAACGCAGTTCATCGAACAGTTCCTTGCAGGTAAGGGCCAGGCCCCCAGAAACAAAAATGCCGATGCCGCCTCCCGGCGCGCATCGGCATCGATCACTCAGCCAGGCTCAGAGCTTGATCTTGGCTTCGTGGGCTTGCTGGTCGGCGTGGTACGACGAACGCACCAGCGGGCCGGAGGCGACGTTCTTGAAGCCCATCTTGTAACCTTCCTCGGCGAACCAGGCGAAGGTGTCCGGATGCACGAAACGTTGCACCGGCAAGTGGCTGCGCGACGGCTGCAGGTACTGGCCCAGGGTCAGCATGTCGATGTCGTGCTCGCGCATGCGGTGCATCACTTCGATGACCTCTTCGTCGGTCTCGCCCAGGCCGAGCATCAGGCCCGACTTGGTCGGCACATGCGGGACCATCTGCTTGAACTTCTGCAGCAGGTCCAGCGACCAATCGTAGTCCGACCCCGGACGCGCGGCCTTGTACAGACGCGGTACGGTCTCGAGGTTGTGGTTGAACACATCCGGCGGCTCCTGGGCGGTGATTTCCAGGGCAACGTCCATGCGACCACGGTAGTCCGGCACCAGGGTCTCCAGCTGAATGCCAGGCGACAGGGCGCGGATCTCGCGGATGCAGTCGGCGAAGTGCTGGGCACCGCCGTCACGCAGGTCGTCGCGGTCCACCGAGGTGATGACCACGTACTTCAGGCGCAGGTCCGCGATGGCCACTGCCAGGTTCTTCGGCTCGTCGAGGTCCAATGGCTTCGGCCGGCCGTGGCCGACGTCACAGAATGGGCAGCGACGGGTGCAGATGTCACCCATGATCATGAAGGTCGCGGTGCCGCCGGAGAAACACTCGCCCAGGTTCGGGCAGGACGCTTCTTCACACACGCTGTGCAGCTTGTGCTTGCGCAGCAGTTGCTTGATGCGGTCGACTTCCGGGGAGACCGGGATGCGCACGCGGATCCAGTCTGGCTTCTTCGGCAGTTCTTCGGTGGGGATGATCTTGACCGGGATACGCGCGACCTTCTCGGCACCGCGCAGCTTCACGCCTGCTTCGACTTTCTTTGGCGCGGGGCGCGCGGCGGCGTCCTGGGTGGGTACCGGGTTCGGCACGGCTTCTTGCACAGTTGTTGTCATATTCAGTCGATTCCGCCCGTGAGGGTCGTCTGCTCAGCGTAGTCGAGGTGCTTGACCAGCTGTCCGCGCAGCCTTGTCCTGACCTCGGAGAGTTCGATCGGACCTGCCAGGTCACGCAGCTGGGTCATTGCCAGCCCCGCATACCCACAGGGGTTGATTCGGCGGAATGGCGCAAGGTCCATGTCCACGTTCAGGGCAAGGCCGTGGAAAGAACGGCCATTGCGGATTCGAAGGCCGAGGGAGGCGATCTTCGCCCCGTCGACATACACGCCAGGCGCATCGGGCTTGGCCACTGCCTGGACGTCGTAGCTGGCCAGCAGGTCGATCAGGCTGCGCTCGATCCGACTGACCAGCTCGCGCACACCAAACCCCAGGCGACGCACATCCAGCAACAGGTAGGCCACCAGTTGGCCGGGGCCATGGTAGGTCACCTGCCCACCACGGTCGGTCTGCACCACCGGGATGTCGCCGGGGACCAACAGGTGCTCGGCCTTGCCGGCCTGGCCCTGGGTAAAGACCGAGGGGTGCTCGACCAGCCAGATTTCATCCTGGCTGTCCGGACCGCGTTGCTCGGTAAAGCGCCGCATGGCCTCCAGCACCGGTTCATAGGGCTGCAGGCCAAGATCGCGAAAACCGAGGCAGGAAGGCATCAGAGCACCATTTTCACGATGCCGGTCGCGCGCAGGGCGCTGTTGATATCGTGCAGCTGGTTCTCGCTTTCGGCAACGATGTGCAACTGCACCGTGGTGTACTTGCCTTCCTTGCTCTGGCGTTCGGCCAGGGTGGACAGATCGACCTTGGCATATTTGCTCAGGATCTCGATCACGGTGTCCTTGAAACCGACCACGGTATCGCCGATTACCTTGATCGGGTAATCGTCGCAGGGGAATTCGATCTTGTGCGACTTGACGTCAGGTTCGCTCATGGCGGAAACGGCCTCGTAAGCCGTGGCAACAACAACGCCCCCGCAGGATACGCGGGGGCGTGCAGGTCACGTATCAGTTGAACAACCCGTAGAAGAACAGACGGATGCTATCCCACATACGGCGGAAGAAACCACCTTCCTCGACGCCGTCGAGGGCGATGAGGTCAGCGCTGTGAACCACTTTTTCATCCAGTTTGACTTCAACTTTACCGATCACGTCACCTTTGGCGATGGGGGCGGTCAGTTGCGGATTCATGGTCATCGAAGCCTGCAGGCGCTTCAATTGGCCTTTAGGCATAGTCAGGGTCAGGTCGTTGGCCAGACCGGCCTTCACTTGGCTGGTGGCGCCTTTCCAGACCGGGGACTGGGTCAGCTCGGTGCCCTTCTGGTAGAAGGTCTGGGTTTCGAAGAAGCGGAAACCGTAGGTCAGCAGCTTCTGGGTCTCGGCGGCGCGGGACTGCTCGCTGTTGGTGCCGAACACCACGGCGATCAGGCGCTGGCCGTCGCGAACGGCCGAAGCCACCATGCAGTAGCCGGCTTCGTCGGTGTGGCCAGTCTTCAGGCCATCGACGGTCTTGTCACGCCACAGCAGCAGGTTGCGGTTGGGCTGCTTGATGTTGTTCCAGTAGAACTCTTTCTGCGAGTAGATCGCATAGTGGGCCGGATCTTCGTCGATGATCGCGCGCGCCAGCAGGGCCATGTCGTGGGCCGAGGAGTAGTGCTCCGGGTTCGGCAGGCCGGTGGGGTTCATGAAGTGGCTGTTGCTCATGCCCAGATCGGCGGCGGTCTTGTTCATCATGTCGGCGAAGGCGTCTTCGCTGCCGGCGATGTGCTCGGCCAGGGCGACAGAGGCGTCGTTGCCCGACTGGATGATGATGCCGTGCAGCAGGTCGCTGACGCTGACCTGGCTGCCAACCTTGATGAACATGCGCGAACCACCGGTGCGCCAGGCATTCTCGCTGACGGTGACCGGGTCGTTCTCGCCGATCTGGCCACGACGGATATCCAGGGTGGCGATGTAGGCAGTCATCAGCTTGGTCAGGCTGGCCGGCGGCAGGCGTTCGTCACCGTTGTTCTCGACCAGCACGTTGCCGCTGGACGCATCCATGAGTACATAGGACTTGGCGGCCAGTTGTGGTGGTGCTGGCATCATCTGCTCCGCTGCGAAGGCAGCAGGCATGATCATCAGCAGAACGGGCAGGCAAAGTCGTTTGGCAAGGTTGGTGATGTTCATCCGTCTCTCGAAAATCGCTAATGGTCTGATGTTCCCTGGGACACATCGTGTGCCCAGCGCCAGTCAGGCTGGTTTTTGCGGCCATGGGCCAGGCCCGCAAAATGCGGCTTTGTGTCGCGGCGGGCAAAAGCCGACATTGTACATGGGAGCGCCCGGCAATTCATGACAAAACCGACAGCTTGAGTGGCAAGCTTCAAGCCACAAGGAGCCGGCGCCGGAGTCCCCCCTCAGCTTGCCGCTCGTAGCTTGCCACTCAGATGAATCAGTCGGCAGTGACCAGCTTGGCCTGCCCCAGGTTGGCCAGGCGAATGCTGTCCTGGGCCTGCTGGATCTCGCCCTGGCTGTTGATCGGCCCCAGACGCACACGGTGCAGGGTCTGTTGGTTGCGCACGATGGAGCTGATGAACACTGGCGCGCTGACCATGGTGCTCAGCTTGGCGCGCAACAGTTCGGCGGCATCCGGGTTGGCGAAGGCGCCTACCTGCAGGAAGCTGCCACCATTGCCGGCAGGCACATTGTTGCCGCCCACCTGCACCGGCACCACCGGCGCTGCGTGTTGCTGCGGCGGCGGGGTCCATTGCTCGACACGGCCGGTGCTGGCAGGAATCGCCTGGGTCTGGGCGACCTGTGGCTCCTTGAGCATCATCGGCGGTTGCTGGCCACGCTGGGCCCACCACTGCTGCGGATCGATGCCTTCGACGCGCACGTGCGCCGTGCCGATCTCGGCGTAGCCGAGCTTCTTCGCCGCGGCGTACGAAAGGTCGATGATGCGGTCGGAATAGAACGGGCCCCGGTCGTTGACGCGCAGGATCACACTACGGCCGTTGGCCAGGTTGGTCACCCGCACGTAGGCTGGCAGCGGCAAGGTCTTGTGCGCTGCGCTCATGCCGTACAGGTCGTAAAGCTCGCCGTTGGCGGTGTTCTGGCCGTGGAACTTGGTGCCGTACCACGACGCCGTACCCTCGGCGCGGTAGTTGCGCGAGTCCTGCATCGGGTAGTAGGTCTTGCCCAATACCGTGTAGGGGTTGGCCTTGTAGGCGCCGGTGTGCACGGTCGGGGTAGCGTCGGGAATCTTGTTCACGTCCACGTCCCACCAAGGCGCGCCGTCCTTGTGGGCACGGTTGATATCAAGGCCTGGCTGGGCGCGCACGACATTGCCGCCCTGCGGGGTCGGGCGGCTCGACGAGCAGCTGACCAGCAGCATGCCGACCGTCAGGCAGGTCAGCAGTTTGAAGGTGTTGGAAGAGAGATTTGCGCGCATTACTTGACGCCCCGTGCTTGAACCAGCTGTTCCGATAGCTGATGCACCGCCATGGCGTACATCACGCTGCGGTTGTAACGCGTGATCGCGTAGAAGTTCTTAAGGCCCATCCAGTACTCGGGGCCGTTGTCGCCCTCCAGACGGAAAGCGGTAACCGCCAGATCATCGCGCAGCGCATCATGACTCGACCAACCCAGGGCTCGCAACTCCCCTACGGTCTTGACCGGCTCGATACCGGTGGTCAGGCCTTCGTCGGCGCGCTCGCCGAGCACCAGCGCGCGGCTGACCACCGGCTCGCCAGCCACCCAGCCGTGGCGCTTGAAGTAACTGGCGACGCTGCCGATGGCATCGGTGGGGTTGTTCCAGATGTTGATATGGCCGTCGCCGTCGAAATCCACGGCATAGCTGCGAAAGCTGCTGGGCATGAACTGCGGCAGGCCCATGGCCCCGGCGTAAGACCCCTTGAGGGTCAGCGGGTCGAGTTGCTCTTCACGGGCCAGCAGGAGGAACTCTCGCAGTTCCTTGCGGAAGAATTCCGACCGAGGCGGGTAATCGAAGCCCAGGGTCGACAAGGCATCGATCACCCGGTAACTGCCGGTATTGCGCCCGAAAAAGGTTTCGACGCCAATGATCGCGACGATCACCTGGGCCGGTACGCCGTACTCCTGCTCGGCGCGGGCCAGCGCCTCTTCGTGCTGGCGCCAGAAGTCCACCCCACGGGCGATGCGCGCGTCGGTGATGAACATCGGGCGGTATTCCTTCCACGGTTTGACCCGCTCGGCCGGCCGCGAGATCGCATCGAGAATCGACTGCTTGCGCTGTACCTCACGGAACACGCCCATCAATTGCTCGCCGGCGAAGCCGTAGTCGCGGGTCATTTCGCCGACGAACTCGGCCACCTGGGGCGAGCCATCATAGTCGCCGGCATTGGCCTGCTGGACTGCGCCGAACAAACCCATCGCGCCAATCCACGGCGCACAACGGGCAGCCCAGCCACGCACTACTTGCATGAAATTCTTCACCTTATTCAAACCTGTGCAATCCATTTGCGGTGCGTATGGATCGACATCAAAACGCCAAACGCTGACAGCAGCGTCACCAACGAAGTTCCGCCATAGCTAATGAAGGGCAGCGGCACGCCAACCACGGGCAGAAGGCCACTGACCATACCGATATTGACGAATACATAGACAAAGAACGTCATGGTCAAGCTGCCAGCCAGCAGCTTGCCGAACAACGTCTGGGCCTGGGCGGTGATCACCAGCCCGCGGCCAATCAGCAACAGATAGATCAGCAGCAACAGGCAGATGCCGACCAGGCCGAACTCCTCGCCAAGCACCGCGATGATGAAGTCGGTGTGGCTTTCCGGGAGGAAGTCCAGATGCGACTGGGTGCCCAGCAGCCAGCCCTTGCCGAACACACCGCCCGAGCCAATCGCCGCCTTGGATTGGATGATGTTCCAGCCCGTGCCCAGCGGATCGCTCTCCGGGTCGAGGAAGGTCAGCACCCGTTGCTTCTGGTAGTCGTGCATGACGAAGAACCACATCGCCACCGCCACCGGCACCGCCGCGGCGACCACACTGATGATCCAGCGCCAGCGCAGCCCCCCCATGAACAACACGAAAGCGCCCGAGGCCAGGATCAGCAGCGCCGTCCCCAGGTCCGGCTGGCGCACGATGAGAATGAACGGCACGCCGATCAGTACCAGGCTGATCGCCACATGCTTGAGGTGCGGCGGCAAGGTGCGCTTGGACAGGTACCAGGCGATGGTCGCCGGCATGATGATCTTCATGAACTCCGAAGGCTGGAAGCGGATGACCCCCGGGATGTTGATCCAGCGCGTGGCACCCATGGCGTTGTGCCCCATGACGTCCACCACCACCAGCAACAGCACCCCGACCACATAGGCCAGGGGCACCCAGCGCGCCATGAAGCGTGGCTCGAGCTGGGCGATGACGAACATCGACACCAGGCCGATGCCGAACGATGTCGCCTGCTTGAGCAGCAGGTCCCAGTTCTTGCCACTTGCCGAATAGAGGACGAACAGGCTGCCGGCCGCCAGGGTCAGCAGGATCACCAACAAAGGGCCGTCGACATGGATGCGCTGCAGGAAGCTGGCGCGGCGACGCATCACGTCCTCGCTGGAGAGCATGCGATCGAAATTGTTCTTCACTGGGCCGATTCCTGGACAACGGTGGCAGGCGCGAACTCGGGTTTGAGCCGGCCGTTCTCGTCGAGCAGCCAGGCGTCCATCACCTGACGCACGACAGGCGCTGCGACGCCGGAGCCGGACTCACCGTTCTCGACCATCACCGAGACCACGATCTTCGGATCGTCGGCGGGGGCGAAGGCGACGAACAAGGCGTGGTCGCGGTGGCGCTCTTGGAGTTTGTTGCGGTCATATTTCTCGCCTTGCTTGATCGCCACCACCTGGGCGGTGCCGCTCTTGCCGGCGATGCGGTACTGGGAGCCCAGCGCGGCCTTGCGCGCAGTACCCCGGGCGCCGTGCATCACCTGCTCCATGCCGTGGGTGACCTTGGCCCAGTCGGACTTGTCACGCAGGACGATGTCTTCCATCGGGTTCTCATCCACCGGTGGCTTGCCTTCGATGGTCTTGGCCAGGTGCGGGCGGTTCCACTTGCCCTTGTTGGCGATCAACGCCGTGGCCTGGGCCAGTTGCAGCGGCGTGGCCTGCATGTAGCCCTGGCCGATACCGAGGATCAGGGTCTCGCCAGGGAACCAAGCCTGGCGGCGGGTGGCGCGCTTCCATTCGCGCGACGGCATCAACCCAGGGGACTCCTCGAACATGTCGAGGGACACCTTCTGGCCGATGCCGAACTTGTTCATGTAGCTGGACAGCCGATCGATCCCCATCTTGTGGGCAAGATCGTAGAAGTAGGTGTCGTTGGAGCGCATGATCGCGGTGTCCAGGTCGACCCAGCCGTCACCGGTCCGGTTCCAGTTACGGTACTTGTGGTCGTAGTTGGGCAACTGGTAGTAGCCCGGGTCGAACACGCGGCTGCTCGAGGTCACCACGCCACTGTCCAGGCCAGCGATGGCCACTGCCGGCTTGATGGTCGAGCCGGGCGGATAGAGCCCGCGCAGAACGCGGTTGAACAGCGGCCGGTCGATCGAATCGCGCAGCTCGGCATAGGCCTTGAAGCTGATGCCGGTGACGAACAGATTGGGGTCGAAGCTCGGCTGGCTGACCATGGCCAGCACCTCGCCCGTGCGCGGGTCCAGCGCCACCAGTGCACCCCGGCGCCCACCCAGCGCCGCCTCGGCGGCTTCCTGCAGTTTGATGTCCAGGCTCAGGACGATGTCCTTGCCTGGCTCCGGGTCGGTGCGTTTGAGCACCCGCAGGACCCGACCTCGGGCGTTGGTCTCGACTTCCTCGTAGCCCACCTGTCCGTGCAGTTCGGCTTCGTAGAACCGCTCGATGCCGGTCTTGCCGATATGGTGGGTGCCGCTGTAGTTGACCGGATCGAGGCTCTTGAGCTCCTTCTCGTTGATCCGACCCACATACCCCACCGAATGGGCAAAATGCGCACCCTGCGGGTAATGGCGCACCAGCTGCGCCGCCACGTCCACGCCCGGCAGACGGAACTGGTTCACCGCGATGCGGGCGATCTGCTCCTCGTTGAGCTCGAACAGGATCGGCACCGGCTCGAATGGCCTGCGCCCCTGCTTCATGCGCTTCTCGAACAGGGCCCGGTCATCGGGGGTCAGCTCCAGCACCTCGACGATGGTGTCCAGCACCTGGCGCCAGTCTCCTGAGCGCTCGCGGGTCATGGTCAGGCTGAAGCTGGGACGGTTGTCGGCGACGATCACCCCGTTGCGGTCGAAAATCAGCCCTCGGGTCGGCGGGATCGGCTGCACGTGCACCCGGTTGTTTTCCGAAAGCGTGGAGTGGTAGTCGTACTGGATGACCTGCAGGTAGTACAGCCGGGCGATCAAGACGCACACCAGCAGCACGACCGCCACCGCGCCGACCACGACGCGGCTGCGCACCAGGCGGGCGTCTTTCTCATGGTCCTTCAGACGAATCGGCTGCGACATCGGACGGGCTTACAGGCTCATTTGTGGTAAGGGTGCCCGGACAGTACGGTCCAGGCGCGATAGATCTGCTCGCCGATCAGTATCCTTACCAACGGGTGCGGCAGGGTCAGAGGCGACAGCGACCAACGCTGCTCGCTGCGTGCGCAGACCTCCGGCGCCAGGCCTTCCGGGCCTCCCACCATGAGATTGACCGTACGCGCATCCAGGCGCCAACGGTCCAGCTCACCCGCCAGTTGCTCGGTACTCCAGGGCTTGCCATGGACCTCGAGGGTGACAATGCGTTCCCCGGGCTGAACCTTGGCCAGCATGGCCTCACCCTCCTGGCGAATCAGGCGGGCGACATCGGCATTCTTGCCACGGGTGTTCAGCGGAATCTCCACCAGCTCCAACGACAGCTCCGGGGGCAGGCGCTTGGCATATTCATGCCAGCCTTCCTCGACCCAGCGGGGCATGCGCGAGCCGACCGCAATCAGGCGCAGGCGCACGGCGCGTCCTCAGCTCCGGTCCTTGAGGTTTTCGGAATAGCTGTGGGCATTTTCCGGGCTGTGGTGCTTGCCGTCGGCGGAGCGGCTCTGCTCGGCACCCAGCCACAGGCGCTCGAGGTCGTAGAACTGACGCGCAGCGGCAGTCATCATGTGCACGATGACGTCGTTGAGGTCCAGCAGGACCCAGTCGCTATCGCCCTTGCCTTCTTCGCCCAGCGGCTGCACGCCCTGGAGCTTGACGATTTCGCGGACCTTCTCGGCCATCGCGTTGATCTGCCGGTTGGAGGTACCGGTGGCGATGATCATGTAGTCGGTCAGGCTGTGTTTTTCACGCACGTCGATGACCTGGATGTCCTGGGCCTTGACGTCTTCCAAAGCCGATTTGGCCAGGTTGACCAGCTCTTCGCCGTTGATTTTCTGCTTGCTCATAAGAAACTCGTTCAATTCATGAATGAGGCGCCTGGTGGCGCCGTCAGTGCGACGCACGGTAAAGGTCGTGCGCCTCGATATAGGCCAGTACTGCGTCCGGCACCAGGAACCGTACCGACTTGCCGCTGGCCAGCAGCTGTCGGATCTGCGTGGCGGACACCGCGAGCGGCGTCTGCCAGACGAACGAAATGTGCCCCGCCGGGCCGGACATGGCGGTGGGATCGCTCTCCGAGCGCGCAGCCAGCAGGTTGCGCAGCTCGTCAGGGGGTTCGACATCGGCATCCGGGCGTTGCAGCACCAGGATGTGACAGTGTTGCAAAAGCTCTTCCCAGCGATGCCAGCTGGGCAGGCCGCAGAACGCGTCCCAACCCAGCACCAGGAACAACTGGTCGTCAACGCCCAGTTCGGCGCGGATCGACTCCAATGTATCGATGGTGTACGACGGTTTGTCCCGTGCAAGCTCCCGGGCATCCACGCTCAACCGCTCGACCCCGGCCACGGCGCAGCGCACCATGGCCAGGCGGTCCTGCGGTGCCACCTGCGGGGTATCGCGGTGCGGCGGCCGGGCGTTGGGCAACAGGCGCAGCTCATCCAACGCCATGAACTCGGCCACTTCCAGCGCGCTGCGCAGGTGACCGATGTGCACGGGATCGAAGGTGCCGCCGAGAATGCCGATGCGCCGGACTGCCTGGGCCTTGCTCAACTCAGCAGGACTCCTGGCCGCGCAGTTGGCCGTCACCGATCACCACGTACTTCTCGCAGGTCAGCCCTTCCAGACCGACCGGGCCGCGGGCGTGCAGCTTGTCGGTGGAGATGCCGATTTCCGCGCCCAAGCCGTACTCGAAACCATCGGCAAAGCAGGTCGGGGTGTTGAGCATCACCGAAGCCGAGTCGACCTCGGCCATGAAGCGCCGGGCCTGGCCTTGATGCTCGGTGATGATCGAATCGGTGTGGTGCGAGCCGTAGTGGTTGATGTGCTCGATGGCCGTGTCCAGGCCATCGACGACGCGGATCGACAGGATCGCGTCGAGGTATTCGGTGTGCCAGTCGTCTTCGCTGGCCGGATTGGCGGCGATGATCGCCCGGGTGCGTTCGCAGCCGCGCAGTTCGACACCCTTCTCCTGGAAGCGGCGGGCCATTTCCGGCAGAAATGCCTCGGCGACACCGGCATCCACCAGCAACGTCTCCATGGCGCCGCAAATGCCATAGCGGTAGGTCTTGGCGTTGAACGCGACGCGCCAGGCCTTGTCCAGATCGGCATGCTGGTCGACATAGACGTGGCAGATGCCGTCCAGGTGCTTGATCACCGGTACCCGGGCGTCACGGCTGATGCGCTCGATCAGCCCACGACCGCCACGCGGCACGATGACGTCGACGAACTCAGGCATGCTGATCAGCGCGCCCACGGCCGCACGGTCGGTGGTTTCGACCACCTGGACCACGGCCGCCGGCAAGCCGGCCTCGGCCAGGCCGCGCTGGATGCAGGCGGCGATGGCGCGGTTGGAGTGAATGGCTTCGGAGCCGCCACGCAGGATGGTGGCGTTGCCGGACTTCAGGCACAGGCTGGCGGCGTCGATGGTCACGTTCGGGCGCGACTCGTAGATGATCCCGATCACACCGAGCGGCACGCGCATCTTGCCGACCTGGATGCCCGACGGGCGGTAGCTCATGTCACGGATGGCGCCGACCGGATCCGGCAGGCTGGCCACCTGGCGCAGGCCGGTGATCATGCCGTCGATGCGCGCCGGGGTCAGGGCCAGACGATCCAGCAAGGCTGGCTCCAGGCCATTGGCGCGGCCATTGGCCAGGTCCTGTTCATTGGCTGCGGTCAACTCGGCGCGGGCGGCGTCCAGGGCGTCTGCGGCGGCCTGCAGGGCGCGGTTCTTCTGCGCGGTGCTGGCACGGCCGATCACGCGCGAGGCCTCACGGGCGGCGCGACCCAGGCGGGTCATGTAGTCAAGAACGGACTCAGTCATGGGCTCGGTGTCTTGGCGAAGGGGAAATCGGCTGATTATAACTGGCACGCTCGGGTACGCCCAGCGGCGGGTGGCGGATGGTCGAAAATGAACGACAGGATCTGTAGGAAAGATGTAACCACCCATATCGAATTTCCATCGAGCGGTTCGCGGACATACCCGCCCCTACAGAAAACAGCGCACGATTATGGCAGCTGGTTTACCCACGAAAAGAGCACCAGGCCCCTCGGTTCAGTCTCGATTAAGCCATTAATTGCTATCATCTGCGCCCCGACCACCACGAGCCGACAGCATGCCAGACACCGCCCCCTGCCCGGCCCGCGCCCTGCCGGACAGCTTTTTCGACCGTGACGCCCAGGCCTTGGCGCGGGACCTTCTGGGCAAGGTGATCCGTCATCGCCAGGGCAATCTCTGGCTCGCGGCACGCATCATCGAGACCGAGGCCTACTACCTCACCGACAAAGGCAGCCACGCCTCGCTCGGCTACACGGAAAAACGCAAGGCGCTGTTCCTCGATGGCGGGCACATCTACATGTACTACGCCCGCGGCGGCGACTCGCTGAACTTCAGCGCCCACGGCCCGGGCAACGCCGTGCTGATAAAGTCCGCCTACCCATGGGTCGATGCCATTTCCGACGCTAACAGCCTGGCGCAGATGCAACTGAACAACCCCGATGCCAGCGGCAACCTGCGCCCGGCCGAGCGCCTCTGCGCGGGGCAGACGCTGCTGTGTCGAGCCCTGGGCCTGAAGGTGCCGAACTGGGACGCCAAGCGCTTCGACCCTGAGCGACTGTATGTCGAAGACTGCGGCGCCAAGGTTTCGCAAGTGATCCAGACCACCCGCCTGGGCATCCCCCATGGCCGCGACGAACACCTCCCCTACCGCTTCGTCGATGCCGAGTACGCGCGCTTCTGCACACGGAACCCGCTGCGCCGGGGCCAAGTCGAAGGGCGTGATTTTTCCATCCTGAAACAAGGAAGCTGATTCCATGGGCCAATGGCTCGACAGCCTGACCGGCTGGCTCAGCGCCAACCCTCAGTGGCTTGGCCTGGCGATTTTCCTGGTGGCCTGCGTGGAGTGCCTGGCCATTGCCGGCATCATCGTGCCGGGCACCGTTTTGCTGTTCGCGGTGGCCGTGCTGGCCGGCAGCGGCGCCTTCAGCCTCGGCGAGACGTTGCTGCTGGGCTTTCTCGGCGGGCTGCTGGGGGACGCGGTGTCCTACACGCTCGGCAAACGCTTTCATCAGAACATTCGGCGCCTGCCGTTGCTGCGCCATCATCCGGAATGGATCGGCAGTGCCGAGGCCTACTTCCAGCGGTATGGCATCGCCAGCCTGCTGGTAGGGCGCTTCATCGGCCCGCTGCGGCCGATGCTGCCCATGGTCGCGGGCATGTTCGACATGCCGCTGCCGCGCTTCATTGCCGTCAGCCTGCTGGCCGGCGCAGGCTGGTCAGTGGCCTACCTGCTGCCAGGCTGGGCCACCGGAGCGGCCATGCGCCTTCCCTTGCCGGAAGGGTTCTGGCTGGATGCGGGCATCATCGCTGGCACACTGGCGGTGCTGATTGGCCTTAGCCTCAACAGCAGTCTGCGTGATCAGCGCAACGGCACGCGCCTGATCGCCGGCCTGAGCTTTGTCGCCCTGGCGGGCATATTCCTTGGCTGGCCGTATCTACATGAATTCGACCAGGGGATCATGACGCTGGTCCAGGAGCACCGTAGCCAGGCAGTCGATGGCGCCGTGGTACTGGTCACCCGTTTGGGGGATTTTCGTACACAGTTGTTCCTGGGCGGTTTGCTTACCGGGCTGTTGCTGCTGGCGCGCCAATGGCGTCACGCCCTGTTCGCAGGCGGCGCACTGATGGGCACGGCAATCGCCAACGGCACGCTGAAATGGCTGTTCGCCCGGACACGCCCTGAAGTGCTGACCGACCCACTGACCAGCTACAGCATGCCCAGCGGCCACAGTTCGGCGTCGTTTGCGTTCTTCCTGGTGCTGGCGGTGCTGGCCGGACGCGGCCAGCCGCCGCGCATGCGCTTGACCTGGGTGATGCTGGGCTGTCTGCCAGCGCTGGCGATTGCCTTGTCGCGGGTGTATCTGGGCGCCCACTGGCCGACCGATATCCTGGCCGGTGCGCTGCTGGCGTGTTGCGTCTGCGCGCTCAGCCTGACCCTGGTGCAACATCGCCAGCCGTTGCGGGCCCTACCGTTGCGGGTGTGGTGGCTGGTGCTGCCGGCCTGCGTGGCACTGCTGGCGTTCTTCGCCCTGCACGCCCTGCCCCAGGCGCTGTTGCGCTACAAATATTGAGACGCGACCACTTCGGTGTGCTCGCGGCCGCATTCGCGGGGCAACCCGTTCCTACAGGTCTTGCACTGTTTTCTGTGGGAGCGGGTTTGCCCGCGAATACAACGGCGCGCGCTGCACCGAACAGATCAAGCGAACAGCTCGCCCTGGATGCGCTCCAGCAGGTTCTGGATGGCCTCGAGCCGCAACTGCGGTGAGTCGATGGCCAAAAGATCGAGCTTGTCCTCTTCCATGAAGGGCAACAGATAGCCCAGCTGGTTGGCCAGAGACTGGCACCCATCCACGGCCCGCGGCATGTCCAGCGCCGCGACCATCGGATGCTCACCCAAGGCCTGCAACAGCGCCAGCAGGTCGTCGTCCCGCTCGGACAACGCACTGTCCGCCAGCTCCGGCAGCCAGTGCACGTCGCCAACCATCAGTTGGTCCTTTTGCACTTCGGTCTGCTCCAGGCGAAAACGCCGCACGCCTTCCACCCGAATGCCCAGCAAGCCATTCTCCTGCTGCACGAAATCGCGGATCAGCGCCTCGCAGCCGACCGAGGCTACCACCGGCGGTGCCTTGCCGACCTGCTCGCCTTCGAGGATGCACACCACGCCAAATCCACCGCCCTGTTTCATGCAACGGCTGATCATGTCCAGGTAGCGCGCCTCGAAGATCTGTAGATCAAGCAAGCAGCCGGGAAACAGCACGGTATCGAGGGGAAACAGCGGTAGCGTCATCTTCATTCCTCACGCCAGCAGGCTGACCGCCAATGGCAGGAACACTGCCGTGGCCACGCCCATCAGGCTCATCGCCAACGCGGCGAAGGCGCCGCATTCGTCACTTTCCTGCAAGGCTACCGAGGTGCCCACCGCATGGGCGGTGACGCCCAGGGACATGCCGCGCGCCTCGGGGCTGGACACGCCGAAGCGGGTCAGCAATGCCGGGCCGAAGATGGCCCCGATCACCCCGGTGATCAGCACGAACACTGCAGCCAGGGCCGCCACGCCGCCAATCTGCTCGGCCACCAGCATGGCAATGGGCGAAGTCACCGACTTGGGCGCCATCGTCATCAGGATCATGTGCTCGGCCCCGAACCACCAGCCCAGCGCCAGGCACGCCACGGTCGCGAACAGGCCCCCGAGTACCAGCGTAGTAAATGTCGGCCAGAACAGCTGACGGATCCGTCGCAGGTTCAGGTAGAGCGGCACCGCCAAGGCCACGGTGGCCGGCCCCAGGAGGATGTAGAGAATCTCGGTGCTCTTGCGATATTCGGTGTAATCGATCCCGCACGCCAGCAGCACGCCGATGACCAGCACCATCGACATCAGCACCGGCTGCAGGAAGATCCAGCGGGTTTTCTCGTAGGCCGCCAACACCACCTGGTAAGCCCCCAGGGTGATGCCGATGCCGAACAGAGGGTGGTGGACGACCGCATCGAGCGCACCTTGCCAGTCGAGCATCATGGCTGCTCCTTGTGCTTGCCTTGCCGGTTGATGAGCTTTTGCATCAGCACGCCCACGAACACCAGCGTCACCAGGCAGGAGATCACCAACGCACCGGCGATGGCCCAGAAGTCCGCCGCGATGTCCTTGGCATAGACCATCACCCCCACCGCCGGTGGCACCAGCAGCAACGGCAGGTACCGCAGCAGGCTGCCGGACGCCTCGCTCAGTGGCTTGCCCACCTCACCGCGCACCATCAGCGACACCAGCAACAACAGCAGGCCAATGATCGGCCCCGGCAAGATCGGCACGAACAGATGGTTGATCGCCGTACCCAGCAACTGAAACAGCACCAGCCAGGTCAAACCACGCAACAGCATAAGGATCTCCTCCAGGCAGTGCGGCCATTATAAGCATGCGCCCCGCCGCCCTAGTAAGCCGATTTGCGGCGAAAAGATGACAACTTGACTGTAACGGGGCCGCCGTGATGATCTTGCACCGCCGTACCAAAATCGAGCAGCAAGACAACCTGGAGAGTCGCGATGCCCTATGTACCTGTTAGCGCGTTATCGCAGTATGTCGGCAAGGAACTGGGACGTTCCGAGTGGCTGAAGATCGATCAGCAGCGCATCAACCTGTTCGCCGAAGCCACCGGCGATTTTCAGTTCATCCATGTCGACCCCGACAAGGCCGCCAAGACCCCCTTTGGCAGTACCATCGCCCACGGCTTCCTGACCCTGTCGCTGATTCCCAAGTTGATGGAGGACATTCTCGTCCTGCCCGAGGGTCTGAAAATGGCACTCAACTACGGCCTGGACAGCGTGCGCTTCATCCAGCCGGTGAAGGTCGACAGCCGGGTGCGCCTGAAAGTCGAACTGGCCGACGCCACCGAGAAGAAACCCGGGCAGTGGCTGCTCAAGATCACCGCCACGCTGGAAATCGAAGGCGAGGAAAAACCGGCCTACATCGCTGAGCCATTGTCGCTCTGCTTCATCTGACGCCGGGCCATCTGCCAGCCCCTCTCGGGTGACGCGCTCCCACAGGTGCACCGTTTCTGTCGAGAGCACCGCAGAACCTTTGAGAGCGGTTTTACCCGAGAAGGGGCCGCACAAGCCATAGGCGTGCGGCGCCCAGTACCTCAGCCGACGCATTCTGCGGCATACTCGATGCATCGTTTGCCCGGAATCCGCCATGCGTGCACTGCTGCCCTTCACCTTGATCCTGCTGCTCGCCGCCTGTGGCGAAGGCGAGCCCTTGTCGCCACCGGACGCCCGCCTACCCGACGGTGGCCGCTACCGGGGCCAGGTGGTCGACGGCCTGCTGCAGGGCGAGGGGCGCATCGATTACCCCAATGGCAGCTGGTACGCCGGTACCTTCCTGAACGGCCAGTGGCATGGCCAGGGCGAGTGGCATGGCAGCAATGGCGAGGTCTACCGGGGCCAGTTCGTCGAAGGCTTGTTCCACGGTCTGGGCGACCTGACCACGCCGGGCAGTCACTACGCAGGGACCTTCAAACATGGCCGGCGCGACGGCGAAGGCACCCTCAAGCAAAACGACCAGACCTACCGCGGCCAGTTCACCAACGACCAATACGAAGGCGCCGGTGAACTGGAGCTGGCCGACGGCAGCCGCTACCAGGGCTTGTTCGCCAAAGGCAAACCCAATGGCGCCGGGGTGCGCAGCGATGCCAGCGGCAATCAGTTCAGTGGCCATTTCGTCGACGGCCTGCTCCAGGGTGCCGGCACCTACGACAGCGTCGAGGGCGAGCAGTACATCGGCGAGTTCAAGGACAACCGCCTCGAAGGCCGCGGTCGCTACGAAAATGCCGAGGGTGACGTATGGATCGGCGACTTCAAGGACGGCACCCTCGAGGGCCAGGGCGAGATGCTGGGCAGCGATGGCAGCCGCTACAAAGGCGGTTTTCGTGACTGGCAGTTCAGCGGCAAGGGCCACCTGCAGTTGGCCGACGGCAGCCAGTACGTCGGCAGCTTCGACAACGACGCCTACCAAGGTCACGGCCGGCTGATCCAGGCCAACGGCAACATTCAAGGCGGCTACTGGGTCAAAGGCGTACGGGTACGCGACGAGAAGAACAAACTGCTCCCCGACCCGTTGGACCTGGCTCTGCTCAACCAGGGACGTCTGCTGGAACAGGCGCTGGCCGGTGTGCCCCCTTCCCAATCGCCCATCCAGCTGTACAGCCTGGTTGTGGCAGGCGACGGCCAGCAGAGCGTGTTCCTGCGTGAAGCCGACTACGTCAGCAACATGCTCAAGATCCGCTTCGGCGCCCTCGGCCAGGTCACCCTGGTCAATCACCGCGACCACATGGCCGACCGTCCCATGGCCACTCGCGAGAACCTTACCCGCGCCGCGCGTACCCTGGCCGAGCGCAGCGGCCCTGAAGACCTGATCTTCATCTACCTCACCAGCCACGGCAGCCACGACCATCAACTGGTGCTCGACCAGCCCCGCCTGCAACTGGCCGACCTGTCCGCCGACGAGCTGGCCAGCGCCTTGGCCCCGCTCAAGCACCGCGACAAGGTGATAGTCATCTCGGCCTGTTATTCCGGTGGCTACATCGCACCGCTCAAGGACGACCGCACCCTGGTCATGACCGCGGCGCGCCCCGACCGGGTGTCCTTCGGCTGCTCGGAAGAAGCCGACTTCACCTACTTTGGCGACGCTTTGTTCGCCGAGGCGCTGAATCAGACCGACGACCTGAAACAGGCCTTCGAACTGGCACGCGCCAGTGTTGCCGAACGTGAAAGAAGGGAAGGTTTCGAAGCCTCCGAGCCGCAGCTCTGGGCACCGCCTGCAGTGCTTGCACACTGGCAGAGCCTGCGCCGGCAACAGGCCGAGGAAGCCTTGCGCAATGAAGCCCAACCAGCGACGGGGGTCCAGGCAAAAACGCCTGAGGCCCACTAAGCTGAGTGGTAACGAAGGGAGAGACATCATGTACTTGACGCCTCAGCATGTCCTGCTTGCCGGAGCCACAGGTCTTACAGGTGAACACCTGCTCGACCGCCTGCTCAACGAGCCCACCATCAGCCGGGTACTGGCGCCGACCCGCCGCCCGCTGGCCGAACACCCACACCTGGAAAACCCCGTGGGTGACCCGGCCGTGTTTCTCCCGCAACTGGCCGGTCGCGTCGATATCGCCTTCTGCTGCCTGGGCACCACGCTCAAGCAGGCAGGTTCGGAAACCGCGTTCCGCGCCGTGGACCTGGACATGGTGGTGGCCTTCAGCAAGCGCGCCCGGGAAATGGGCGCCCGTCACCTGCTGGTGGTCAGCGCCCTGGGCGCCGACCCCAAATCGTCGATTTTCTACAACCGGGTCAAGGGCGAGATGGAAGAAGCGCTCAAGGCCCAGGACTGGCCACAACTGACCATCGTACGGCCCTCGCTGCTGCTGGGTGAGCGTGTGGAGCCACGGGCAAGCGAACGCATCGCCGCTCCCTTCGCCCGCCTGATTCCAGGCAAGTACCGGGGCATCGAAGCCTGCACCCTGGCCCGGGCGCTGTGGCGTCTGGCTTTGGAAGAAGAGGACGGCATCCGGATCGTCGAGTCCGACGAGTTGCGCAAGCTGGGCAAGAAATAACGCTGACCTGTTATCGCCTATTCGCGGGTAAACCCGCTCCCACCTGATCTGCGCAAGCCTCTGGGAGCGGGTTTACCCGTGAAAGGGACGTTACAGTCCGCCCGTGGCGTTGAAGCCAACCCCCGCCGCCGTGAGCAGCGACAACGGCAACAACAAGGTATCGAGCAACGCGCTACCCGGCAGGTCCAGCCCCGGGTAAGCCGGTGCCTGGGCGCCAAACCGGTCCTCAGGACAACAGCCGCCGTTCATCACATACAGGTCCAGCCGCGTCCCGGCGTACACCAAAGGCGCGCCGGGCTTGTTGGCATCCAGGGTGCGTACGGTCGCACAGCCACCGAGCAAGACCAACATCAGCCCCCCAACCAGCAATCGGCTCAATCGTCGGCCCCGAAATGATGCTCACCCCAGCGCGGCAGCATGTCCTGGGGAATGTTCAGCAGATTGAGGATGCGCGCCACGACAAAATCGACCAGATCGTCGATGGTCTGAGGCTGGTGATAGAAGCCCGGCGCCGCCGGCAGGATCACCGCGCCCATCTGCGACAGCTTGAGCATGTTTTCCAGATGGATGGTCGAGAACGGCGCCTCGCGCGGTACCAGGATCAATTGGCGCCGCTCCTTGAGTGTCACGTCCGCTGCACGCTCGATCAGGTTGTTGCAGGCACCGGTAGCGATAGCCGACAAGGTTCCGGTGGAGCACGGCACCACGACCATCGCCGCAGGTGCGCCGGAGCCGGAGGCCACCGGCGCCATCCAGTCTTCCTTGCCGTAGACGCGGATCTGCCCGTCGGCAGCGCCTGTGTATTCGGTAAGGAAGGTCTGCATCGCCTGAGGCTTGGCCGGCAACACCACGTCGGTCTCGGTGGACATCACCAGTTGCGCAGCCTTGGAGATGAGAAAATGCACCTCCCGGTCCTCGCGCACCAGGCAATCGAGCAGGCGCAGACCATATTGCGCCCCAGAGGCGCCAGTCATGGCCAGGGTGATGCGCTCCGGCCCGCTCACTTGAGGGCCTCGGCCAGTTTGCCGTGCAGGCCGCCGAAGCCGCCGTTGCTCATGATCACCACGTGGGTGCCGGGACGCGCCTGGCCCTTGACCCGCTCGATGATCGCTTCGAGGCTGTCGGCCACCACCGAGGGTACCTTGCACTGCGCAGCAGTGGCCGCCAGATCCCAACCCAGGTTGGGCGGGGCGTACCAGATCACCTGGTCGGCGTGCTCGACGCTGTCCGGCAGGCCATCACGGTGGGCACCCAGCTTCATGGAGTTGGAGCGCGGCTCGATCACCGCGATCACCGGCGCCTCGCCGACGCGCTTGCGCAACCCGTCAAGGGTCGTGGCGATGGCGGTCGGATGGTGGGCGAAGTCGTCATAGATGGTCACACCTTGAACCTCGGCGACCTTCTCCATCCGCCGCTTGACGCTCTTGAAGGCACTCAGGCCTTCAATGGCCATGGCCGGCGCCACACCCACGTGACGCGCCGCCGCCAAGGTCGCCAGCGCGTTGGCCACGTTGTGCTGGCCCGTCAGCGCCCATTCGACAACCCCCTGGGCCACGCCTTCGAACAGCACTTCGAAGTGCGAGCCATCGGCGCTCAGCAGGCGCGCCTGCCATTGCCCGCCTTCGCCGGTGGTTTGCACCGGGGTCCAGCACCCCATGCCGATGACACGCTCAAGGGCCTGCTCGGTGGTGGGGTGGATGATCAGGCCTTCGCTGGGAATGGTCCGCACCAGGTGGTGGAACTGCCGCTCGATGGATGCCAGGTCAGGGAAGATGTCCGCATGATCGAACTCAAGGTTGTTGAGGATCGCCGTGCGGGGGTGGTAGTGGACGAACTTCGAGCGCTTGTCGAAGAAGGCGCTGTCGTATTCGTCGGCCTCGACCACGAAGAACGGCGTGCCGCCCAGGCGCGCCGACACCGAGAAGTTCTGTGGTACGCCACCGATCAAAAAGCCCGGGCTCATGCCCGCATGTTCCAGCACCCAGGCCAGCATGCTGCTGGTGGTGGTCTTGCCATGGGTCCCGGCCACCGCCAGCACCCAGCGGCCCTGCAGCACGTGGTCGGCCAGCCACTGCGGGCCGGAGACATAGGGCAGGCCCTTGTTCAGCACGTATTCCACGGCCGGGTTACCCCGAGACATGGCGTTGCCGATCACCACCAGATCAGGCGCCGGCTCCAGCTGAGCCGGGTCATACCCTTGGGTCAACTGGATGCCTTGGGCCTCCAGCTGAGTGCTCATGGGGGGATAGACGTTGGCGTCGGAGCCGGTGACCCGATGGCCCAGCTCCTTGGCCAACACCGCCAGCGAACCCATGAAAGTGCCGCAAATACCGAGAATGTGAATGTGCATGGTCGACCTCGCAAAACTTCGGGGCAGGTTAGCCCAGGGCGAGGGAAATCGCACTCGCTGTTTCGTTCAGCCTGCCCTGGCGATGCCGTGTTTGCGCAGTTTTCGATACAAGGTATTGCGGCTGATGCCCAGATGCTCGGCGACCTGGGTCATGTGCCAGCGTTTTTCCTCCAGCACCGCCAGCAGGGCATCCCGTTCGGCCTCCTCAAGTGTCGCGGGGTCTCTGTAGGCACGGGCTTGTCCCGCGATTGCACTAGCCCGGTCGATGGAGTCGGCCCTGTTGGCACAACCGTTGAGCAAGCCTGCGTCCACAGCGTTCGCGGATGTCCTGACGATGGCGGGAAGGTCGGAATACTCGATGCGGTTGTCTTCACACAGCGCGACCAGCGTGCGCAGCACATTGCGCATCTGCCGTACGTTGCCCGGCCAGGCAAAGTCCAACAATGCCTGGCGAGCGAGCGGTGCGAGGTCGACAGCCTGCCCATTGGCTTCCTGGCGCAGCAGGAAGTCGAGCAGTTGAGCCTTGTCGCTGCGCTCGCGCAACGCCGGCAGTGTCACTTCCAGGCCATTGAGCCGGTAATACAGATCCTCGCGGAAACTCCCCTCCCTCACCCGTGCCAGCAGGTCACGGTGAGTAGCACTGATGATGCGCACATCCACCGCCTGGGGCTCACCACCGATCGGTACCACCTGGCGCTCCTCCAGCACCCGCAGCAGGCGGGTCTGCAGAGCCAGTGGCATGTCGCCGATCTCATCGAGCATCAAGGTGCCACCGTCGGCCTGCAACAACTTGCCACGCATGCCTTCCTTGCGTGCCCCGGTGAAACTGCCGCCGCGATAGCCGAACAGTTCGCTCTCGATCAGGCTTTCCGGAATCGACGCACAGTTGATCGCCACGAACGGCTTGCTACGGCGCTGACTGGCCTGATGCACGGCCTGGGCGAACGCCTCCTTGCCGCATCCGGTCTCGCCGCACAGCAGCAGCGGCACATCACGCTCGAACACCCGCACGGCGCGGCGCAAGTCCTGCTCCAACGCGGGATCGACCACGCAGATACCGGTGGGAATGTCACGCCGGGCCTCGGGCAGGCTCGCCGGCACCGCCCAAGTGGATGCCCGAGCCTGGCCACGCAGGCTGGCGAACACCTGCCGACCATCACGGGTATACAGCGGCCAGGCCGTGGTGCCCTGGGGTGTGGCGCGACTGAACAGCTCGTCATGGCCACAGGCGAAGAACATCCCCACCGGCTTGCCGAGCATGCCTGCGCGAATGGTACCCAGCAGGTTCAGCGCGCTCTGGTTGACCGCGCAGATCCGGCCGTCGCCATCGAACGCCACCAGCCCTTCGCTGAACAGCCCGACCGACTCGGCCTGCAGGTGGAAACGCAGTAGCCACTGATGTTCGAAATGACGCAGGAAATAACAGCTCTCGATCATTTTCGCCGACAGGTTGACCAGCGCCATGGTGTGGAACTGGCTCTGTCGCGAGACCTCCGGGCGCGCCGAGGAGACATCGAGTACCGCGAGCAATTCGCCATGGGGATCGAACACCGGGCTCGCCGAGCAGGTCAGGCCGGTGTGACGGCCGCGGAAGTGCTCGCCTTGATGAATGGTCAGGGCCTGGCGCTCGACCAGGCAGGTGCCGATGCCATTGGTGCCTTCACGCGCCTCGCTCCAGTCGGCGCCCAGCCATAGCCCGGCACGCTCGAAGATGCGCCGCTCGGTGGGGGCGGTCACGCAGTTGAGGATCACGCCGCGGGCATCGGTCAGCAGCACGGCATGGCCGGCGCCGGAAAGCTGCTGGTGCAGGCTGTTCATCTCGGTGTCGGCGATTTGCAGCACCTGGTGCAGGCGTTCGCGGCTTTCCAGCAACCGGCCATGCTCGAGCACCACAGGCGCATGGGCCTGGGCCGGGTCCAGGTGGTAGTCCTCCAGGCAGCGAAGCCAGGAGCGTGCGATCGAAGGGTCGCTGCCGGGCCCGCTGGCCTGGCCGTTGGCAACCGTGAGCACCTGGTGCGCATGGCGGCTGAACGAGTTGCTCTGCATTGTTGTTCTTCTCCGCAGATAGAGCGTTGCGCCAGCATCCTCCACCTGTCAGCGCATTGCAACGACACGCTGACCACTGAGTCATACGCTGTACCGGAGGCGGTACAAAATGTCACAGCAGGCGTGCCACTGCTGCCACAGCCGCGACCGATCACCCCACACAGCACAAGGCAGACCCCTTGATTTACAAGGGGCTCACGGCACTGGCCCGACCTTTGCTCTACGCTTTTCAACTCCGCAACAAACACAATAGCCAGGAGACACACCATGCGTTACGCACATCCGGGTACCGAAGGCGCGAAAATTTCCTTCAAGAGCCGCTATGGCAACTACATCGGCGGTGAGTTCGTTCCTCCGGTCAAGGGTGAATACTTCACCAACACCTCCCCGGTGAACGGCCAGCCG
>NZ_JBLUPV010000025.1:0-70656 GCF_048068075.1 Pseudomonas sp. NY15354 | reverse complement strand
TATTAATATCGTGCACAAGAACGCCGGTTTGTAGATGTGTTTGCTCGCACGAACATCATCCATCAAACCGGCGTTCTTGTTTCTGTCTTTCCCGGGATTCCGTGAAGAACCTTTTTTTCAGCATCCAGGCATCGCGCTTCTGGCCAAATGTGACAGGCCAGATGCCCATGCTAAGCATCAGCCGTGAATTTCTGCCGCGGCAGCTGCCAGCGCTGCGCGGGGTCAGGATCCGACGCTGATCATCTTGAGCACCGCCTGCTGGGCGAACACCAAGGGGTGACCAACTACAACGAGAGATGCATAGCCTTCAATGCCTGGGCTTCCAACGCCAAGCACACCAGGCCATCCATACCAGCCTTCTCAGCAAGCGCCGCCAGACGCAGCACTTGCTCCTGCGGATCGACGTCCAGGCCGATGCCGGCCAGGTCTTCGCGCTCCATGCTGATCAGCACGGTCACACCAATCAGCAAGGGTTACAGACCACTGCGTTTGGCCAGCACTTCACGACAGGCCGACATCATCCACAGGCCACCCGAGCAATGCACATTGACCATCCACACGCCCATCTCAGCCGCAGCCTTGACCGCCATGGCAGTGATGTTGGAAATGTCATGAAATTTGACGCGATACGGCAAAAAAACTGCCTTTGACGGAAGAGCAACTCCGAAAAGTACATAAGCGCAACGTTGAAACCGATGCCAAGGATGCGCAGGACAAGCAAGGACCGTGAGGCTTTCCACGTATCGCCCTGCTCGCTTTGCAGCCCATCGCCATCCCATCGGCGATGGGCTTTGGGTGAGGCCGATACAACCGCCCCGAGCCTTACGCGAACAGTATTGCGCTACTCAACGACCACGTCATTCAACCGTCACCTTACTGCGATTTCGCTCCAGCAACGCATTGCCTACACCCTTGATCTCCAACAGCTCATCCACTGACGTGAATGGCCCGTTGGCTTCTCGGTAGGCCACGATGGCATCGGCCTTAGCCTTGCCAATCCCATTCAGTTCCCGCTGCAAGGTGGCTGCGTCAGCCTTGTTCAAATCGACCAGCGCCGACTGAGCGTCGACTTGATGTACCAATAGCATAGGCTCTTTAACCGCACCGACAGTGGTCGGCTCGGCATTCGCCGAAAAAGACAGCCCGGCGAAGAGTGGGAGCAGCAGGAAATTGAGGACAGTATTGCGCATGTAGGGTCACTCCTTTGAGTTGAAGGGTTATGCAGCTGTTTCCATGGCTGCACTTCCAATCTAGTGACTCATGCACCGTCACACCAGCGCATCGTAGCGCTGGAATTGTGACCGAATTAAACGTCTCTCCATATTACGCCTCCGCCTGGTAAAGATTCCCACGGCAAGCGCGTACAGCCCCTACTCAAACAGATGGAGAAATCCTCGCCTCAATCGAACAGGTCGGCCTGCTCCAATGCCCTACCAACCAGATCTTTGGCAGAGAGCAAGGGCTCGAAATCGATTGGCCATTTGACCTCAATCTGCGGATCGTTCCAAGCAATACAGCGCTCGCTCTGGGCTGCATAGAAGTCAGTGGTCTTGTAAAGAAACTCCACGGTGTCACTCAGGGTCACGAAACCGTGGGCAAATCCTGGCGGAATCCACAACTGGTTATGGTTCTCAGCGGACAAGACGGCACCAACCCACTTGCCAAAGGTTGGCGAGCTGCGACGGATGTCTACCGCCACGTCGAATACTTCACCTTGTACAACACGCACCAGCTTGCCTTGGGCGTGAGGCGGCAATTGATAATGCAAGCCACGTAATACACCTTTCACCGAACGGGAATGGTTATCTTGGACGAAATCGTACTGCCGGCCAGTCACTTCATTGAAAATACGAGCATTGAAGCTTTCGAAGAAAAAACCACGTTCATCACCAAAAACCTTGGGAGTGAACAGGATGACATCGGGGATTGCCAATGGAATAGCGTGCATCAATATACCTTTACTTCGAGCAAGTTATCAAAAAATGCCGGCAGCTGTTGTTACACAACTGCTGCGCCAGGCACTCGAGTGCTTTCGACGCGCCCCTGCGCCACGGTAGCAAATTTCGACCAAGCGAACGACCTCGTGGCCCTCGCACGCAACGCACTGGCCGACGATCCGACAATCTGTCGGAAGTACGCGCAGGCATTGGGCCAACTATCACTCAATCGAAGATTTCGACCACCCCTACTACCGCTCCCACACCGTCGGTTACCGCCAATGCACGAATCTTCTTCTCCAGCATGTAAGCCTCGGCCTCCGAAAGCTGTGCGTCTTGCCCGATCGTATGCGGATTCGCCGTCATGAACAGTGCGACCGTCCGATGGATGATACCCTGATCATCCAACAGCGCCCGGCGCAGATCGCCATCAGTCACAATGCCAACCAATCTGTCATTATCCATGACCAGGGCCAGGCCAAGGCGACTGCGGGTCATCACAAGCAAGCAATCATGGAAACTGGTCGTGCTTGCAACGATCGGCGCCGGCGCGTGCATCACATCGCGCACTCGGGTTAACAGCTTGCGGCCAAGGTTGCCACCGGGGTGATAACGGGCGAAGTCCATGGGCTTGAATTGAATCGCTTCCATCAACGCCACAGCCAATGCATCCCCCATCGCCATGGTTGCCAAGGTCGAAGTGGTCGGCGCCAGGTTGTTCGGGCAAACCTCGCGGGCGACCGAAATATCAAGCCAGATATCGGCATGCTTGCCCAATGTGGACGCCCCGTTACTGGTCATGGCAATGATGCGATTGCCGAATGACTTCAGGCTCGGGATCAGCTTGATTAGCTCTTCAGTTTCACCGCTGTAGCTGATGAGAATCAGCACATCGATAGGCTTGAGCATGCCCAAGTCGCCGTGAAAAGCTTCCGCAGGATGCAGGAAGAAGCTTGGGGTTCCAGTGGAAGCGAAGGTCGCGACCATCTTCTGACCGATCAGGCCGGATTTTCCCATCCCGCAAACGACGGTTCTACCCTGGCAACCAAGAATCAACTCGACGGCATGCTGGAATTCGCCATCAATGCGATCAGCCAACTGAGTAACAGCCTCGGCCTGGGCAATGAGTGCTTGCTTGGCGATGGTAAGGTGATTCATTTTCGTCCCTGACGAGAGCAAATATTGCGAAGGGTGA
Source organism: Pseudomonas sp. NY15354 (assembly GCF_048068075.1). Classification (NCBI taxonomy): domain Bacteria; kingdom Pseudomonadati; phylum Pseudomonadota; class Gammaproteobacteria; order Pseudomonadales; family Pseudomonadaceae; genus Pseudomonas; species Pseudomonas sp. NY15354. The sequence goes on along the minus strand of NZ_JBLUPV010000025.1, from coordinate 67,524 downwards.
ATAGTATGTTTTTTTTGCCTGTCAAGCAAAGCATATGCCCTCCCTGCTGATGCCTGCCGACCGAATGCGATCCTCCCGCCAGAAGCCCGCCCCGGCTCGCGCAGACCTGAAGGCAGGGCGATTGCTGCAAACTCGCACTCTATCAAGGGCGAATAAACACCTCACAGCTGCTTGAACAAGGCGGCAACCAACAATTTGACGTTGCCAGAAAATGTTTGACGATACACCCTTGTCTGCAAAAGCAATTTCAAGCGTTTGATCAACGGGCTTCTTCTGGCGAGTGCGAACTGCTCTAGAAGTTGACGATGCTCCAGACCCAAGCAGGCTTTATGTTGCTGCAAGACCTTCAGGTTCATCTCGTTCCATTCGCTGAAATGCCCGCAAAAAGTCTTGCTCAACCTGATCAAACGACTCTTGATTGCCGTGCTGGAGCCGATCAGGTTTCCACCGTGTTGGCGGTACAAGAGCGTTGGAACGGGGTCGTATACAATCCCCCCCCCGTAGCTGCTGACGATCAGATAGGTGAGCCAATCATGCGCCACGATTTGAGCATCTTCCGGCGTCGAACGGAGCAGTTCACGGGCTCGGAGATTGATCAGCATGGTATTGGCGCCCGCGAGGCTTTGAACCAACGCGTTACGCAACCCTGGACGCTTGGTGAATAGCGGCGAAAATCCTAGATGCCTCCCCGATCTGTCGACAAGTTCGGTTCTCGAGCAGTAGAGCGCCGGAACTTCGTGACTCACGGTCCGTAGCGCCGTCACCCCCCTAGCCAGCTTGTCTTGCAGCCAGATGTCATCCTGGTCACTGAATGCAAAATACTCTCCCCTGACTGCGGGATTGCAAATCAGAGAGATGAAGTTCCTGGCAAAGCCCTGACGAGGGCCATGCAGTATCACAAGTCGCTCGCCCAGCGCACGCTGATACTCTGCCAGGATCTCGAGAGTGCCATCCGTCGACCCATCATCCGAGGCGTATGCAACCCAGTTCCAGTGGGTTTGACGAATAAAGGAGTCCAGTTGCTCACGCAAGTACTCAGCGCCATTGTAGGTGCAGAGAAGAATCGCAATTAAACATGGGTTGTTCGGCTTATCTGGGGAGGTACCGAAGGGTGGAGCGGCTGCGGTAGGCATGGCTGGTCGGTTCTTAATGTCTCGCAGATTCACAATTCAAACATCTCACTGTTTGATATTGCTCTCGAATGATGGCGATGGTACGCCAAGACCTCGCCACTTGTCATTTCCAGGATGGCATTCAGCCCATGAAAAGTCACCGGATGGAGCACTTGAGACTAAACTGCCAGCACGCCACCAGACCGGAGATCCAATAGCTCACCGCCCTGAAAATCAACGCCCCTTGGCCCAAAAGCCTGCCACCTTCTCACAGGCCTCACGCGATAACCTATAAGGACTCTCCGATCAAGTCAGCACAGGCCGCTCGACCTGTGCTGAAATAGCCCTCCGCTCAGCCCCCAACAAGCATTACCCATGACTCAGATGAGCTTTTCCGATTTCGAGTACGCCAGTAAGCACAAGCAGACCCGCCGTGAGAGTTTCCTAGCCGAGATGGAGCAGGTTGTACCGTGGAGCGGTTTGGTGGTATTGATCGAGCCGCATTTCCAAAGGCCGCGGTGGTCGCAAGCCGTACCCACTGGAAACCATGCTGCGTATTCACCTGCTGCAGAACTGGTTTTCGCTGAGCAACCCGGCCATGGAAGAAGCACTGTACGAAATCACTTCGATGCGCCAGCGCCACCTATTTTAAAACGATAGAGGCTGATTGAGCCTTCTCTAGCAAAGCTATTGTGGCCTGCCCATATATAATTGCTCCCTCCTTTGAAAGGCGCGCCGCATTGAAAAATACAGGCTTGCTCTTACCGTCAACTACAAGGCATTCATCGACAGCCGGGCAAGTCGCCTGCATCATGTCTATGTATACGGTGTTTGGTATCAGCTTTAGTGGGGCATTGATTTTTTCGGTATCAAGACTCTTATAATTTGCAGCGTAGCGACTTAGGCCGGCCGTTCTTCCGAGACTTGTGGCAATGAATGCACTATCCTTCGACAGATCCTTTCTGCCGAAAATGTAAATTTCAGCTTTAGTATGAGCCGAGAGATTTCTGAGCGCCTCCAAATAGTAAGACTCAGCAAAGTCACGCCAATAAAACGCAACAAATATCTTATCGACTTGCGAAATTAAATTCTGATTTCCGGCCCTCGCAAGCCCTAATTCGCAACGCTTTACGTATTCGGGTTGCTTTATGGTTATCGGGTTTACTTGGGTGAGAAATGATTCTTGCTTCCCTTTTTCCATCAATGGCGTACCGCAAGCGCTGTCCACAACCCGAGATACCATACCATATTGAACTTAGCGAGATATCCTGCTCATTGAGGATATTCACTAAGTCACCGGCCTGCAAATCTCCAATCACCAAAACTTTCTTTTTCTCAGGCGCGACGTCAAATCCTTCTTTTTCGTCCAGGGATCTGATTTGTGCAAAAACGTATATGGAGCCTTCCCTCTGATCGATATTTCCGATTTCCCGAATCTCTTGCGGGATTCGCCATGCCCATCCGTTTTGCGCCCAGCTGCTAGCAGCTGGAATTATCATTAAAATCGCGACAAACGCGGTCACTAAAGAAAATTCAGCACCACTTAACCGAGCCGCCCGCTGATACCGAAAATAGTTATCCACGCAATAATAAAGGAGCAGAGAGAGAGAGAGAGAGAGAGAGAGCAAGAGTACCTAGCACCAGTAAAAATTTATGCAGACCTTTTAGATTACCTAAAAGCGCATAACTGGCAAATACCAGCAAAGGCCAGTGAACGAGATACATTGAATAACTAATCTTTCCAATCTGAGTCACAGACCTAGATGCGAACAAGCGCAAGAGTGAAGAACTTCTCCCACCCAGAATCACTAAGGCGGCGCCAGATGCAGGAACCAACGCAGCCAACCCCGGAAAAAGAGTTCGATTGCCATTGAAAAAAAATATAGTATAGGCGATCAGCAACACTCCAACCGCGTAAGCAATATCAGAAAAAATTATTGAGATTGTACCTTTCTAAAAATACTACCAAACCACCAATCAAGAACTCATTAACCCTAAAAGGCGCTAGAAAAAAAACACCCGACGCGCCCATCTTTAAGTAATAGGCAGCAGCAACTGTAACACCCCCTATGAGCGCCATCAAGACCAACTCGACCCGTTTAGTCAAGCGCATTATCGCGATCAGGCCAATAGGCCACACTGCGTAAAACTGGCTCGACTGACGCTCAGCGCGCCGATTCCCGAAGACACGACGATCATGAATTTCCGACACCTACTGGAAAAGCATCAGCTCGCGGCAGAGATCCTGGAAATCATCAACAACCACCTGCAAGACAAAAGCCTGTCGCTGCGTCGAGGCACGATTGTCGACGCCACCATCATCCACGCGCCCAGCTCGACCAAGAACAAGGAAGGCAAGCGCGATCCGGAAATGCATCAGATAAAGAAAGGCAACCAGTAGTTATTCGGCATGAAACCTGCTTATCGGCGCCGATGCTGAGTCGGGTCTAGTGCATCATGGCCACGACACTGCGGCGAATGTGGCTGACGTGACGGAAGTCGATCAGTTGTTGCATGGCAATGAAAACGTCGCATGCTCCGATGCGGGCTACACCGGCGCGGAGAAAAGGCTAAAGCATGAAGGACGGCAAGTGATCTGGCAGATCGCAGCCCGCCGCAGTACCTAAAGCACTTGAGCAAACGCAGTGCTCTCTACAAAGCCAAACGTCAGATCGAGGAGGTCAAAGCGCAGACACGGGCGAAAGTCGAGCATCCCTTTCGCGTGATCAAACGCCAGTTCGGTTATGTGAAAACCCGTGTCCATGGGCTGGCCAAGAACACGGCGCAACTGTCCACGCTGCTTACGCTCTCGAATCTGTGGATGGTGCGCCGGCATTTACTGACGGCCGTGGGAGAGGTGCGCCCGTAAAGCCTGATGACCAGGGCTTTGCCCCGGCTTTTCAATAATCAATACCTGTAAATCGAGCTTTTCGTGAGGCTAAAAGTCGTCCATTGCCGGTTGCTGGGTGACTTGTTCGGAGACTCCCTGACACTTTGCCACCATCCAATTTTCCTCCAGATATGGCCGAAAAGCCCTGAAAATCCGAGCCCACCCGCAATCCGCCTGAATATCGAAGGGACTGGTAAAGAGTCTGCCCCCCCCCTAGCCACAGGTTTTGATTGACACAGATCACACCTCCGCCGGACAGCATTACCCTGCGTCTACAAAATTTCCACCGCGAGATTCGTTTCGGTAGAATAGCGGCCAGTTTCTATCCGAGTGAAGACCTCCCACCATAGGAGGCTGGCCTCAAAGGATCATGGGAGCCTCGGTCTCAGTGTAGGACCCGAGGCGCATGGTGCATGCATGGGCCCTTCGCCTGGATGCCCGAAAAACTCATTATTCAAAAACATTCTGACCATCTGCGCACTCAGCACACCCTCCCACTCATTAATCAGGCAACGAAGATCGAATGCTGAAGGCAGGAGAACAGTTAGGGATGAATAACCCTCAGAATGAACGACCACTGGTGATCGGCTGGTGCGTCTCTTCGTTATCACTGAATATCGCAAGCGTCAGGTATCGTGCGGTCTTGCCAATAGTCGCGTTGGAAGCGCTTGGACATACCTGCCAGCTCTTTACCAGCGCCAACCCTGTCAATCTCAAGTCCCTCGATGTCCTAGTCGTTGTCAAAGACTTCGGCATTGAAACTTATCAGCTTATCCAGCGCGCGAAATCTCTGGACATTCCAGTCATCTTTGATCTTTGCGATAACATTTTTGTCGAGGGCTATGGTAAGTACTCGGTCAACACCCCAAGCAAATTGTTTCTCGCCATAGCCGAGTGCGCAGATGCGATCGTGGTCACGACGACACCGCTGGCCAATGTAATCATCACGCACGCCCCGGGCGCACAGATTGTCGTCATTCCTGATGGCATCATTTACGAAGAAACCAACGCTGCGTTGGACGCGCGCCTGTTGGTTGCCCGTGCAGCTATAAAGCCAGCCCGAAAGATACCAGGCCTGAACCGGTTGAAGCAGTTGCGCCACCTGATCAAGGTTTTGGGCGGGGCGTCCCTGCGCGCACTGATCAGAAGGTTTGCGAAGCGATGGCTCGGCCCGGTGGCCAGCCAATGGCGCTCATTGCTCACCCTGGGTTTCTGGAAACATCAAATCGAGCGAATGCTGGCTCGCTTCAAGGCAAAGGCAAAGACGGCTTCCGCTCGTCGACAGTCACCCGCCATCAAGCCTGACCCAGTGACCGAAGCATCGCCAACACCCAATGCCTCCCAGTTGCTCTGGTTTGGCAACCATGGTGCCGAATACGCTGACTTCGGCATGCTGGATCTGCTCCGGATAAAAAGCGAACTCGAAGCCATTGCGCTGGAGTATAACGTTGAGCTGGTCGTTGTCAGTAATAATCGTGAAAAGTATCTGGCTTATATCCAGCCGATGGCGATTCCCTCCCGCTATGTCGAGTGGTCACCGACCTCCATTGACAGGGAGCTGCTGAGAGCCGCACTGGTGCTGATCCCGAACTCGCTGGATGCGTTCAGCATCTGCAAGTCCGCCAATCGTTCGGTTCATGCCCTGATCCACAACCTTCCCGTTGTCGCGACCAGCACGCCGAGCCTTTTACCGATTGTGGATGGCCTGGCGGTCGATGATTTCAAGGCCGGCCTGAGAAGATACCTTTCATCCGCCCGGCATGCTGCCGAGGATGTCGCGAGAGGACAACAACTTGCGCAGACTCATTTCGGGCCTGCGGTGATCAGCGACGCTTGGCAGCGTACGCTGAGGAGCGTCATTACCAACAACGGTATTGAAAAACCCATCCCGGAGATAATTTTTGCGCTCAACCTGATTCAGGATGTGGAGGTCATGCTTCCGATCATCTCTGAAGCGCAGAAGCGTGCGATTCGTTTTGAGGTGTGGAGCAGCTCGGCGCTCTTGAAAAAGCATCCGCGCGTGTTCGGTATTCTTCAGTCGGCCCAGGTTTCTGCGACGGTAATTCTGGAAAGCGAGGCAGATCGCTCGCCGGCTTTCGCATCTGGCACAAAAGCGCTGCTGACGGTCACCGAAACCAACCTCGCACCTCATATCTTCACCCGGACACTGACGAGCCGCGCCAATAAAGCCGGGCTTAAAACAGCTACCATGCAGCACGGCTTCGAAAACGTCGGCCTCACTTACAGTGATGAGATCCACCACATCAGCAAAGTGAACTTCGCGTCCGAAAAGGTCTTCCTGTGGGGGCCCCTCGACACTTTGCACCCCGACGCCAAGTCGCCGACGCGCATCAAATGCATCCCCGTGGGCTGCCCCAAGCCCATTGGCGAAGCCGTCGCAAACCTCGACCACCTGATCGATCCTGCAATCCCGATCATAGGCATCTTCGAAAATCTACACTGGCATCGTTACAACGAAGCCTATAGAGCCTTCTTCATTGATGGGGTCGTGGCACTGGCAGCGCGCTTCCCTGGCGTTACCTTCTTGATCAAGCCCCACCAGGCTGGCGCATGGCTTACCAAACGCTACAAAGGCGATCGACCCGTTGCACCCAACTTGGTAATTGCAGATCCGGAAAGCCTGGAGTGGCAGCATTTCACAGTCGATCAATTGCTTGGCAGAATGGCCGGCGTCATCACGTCACCCTCGACCATCGCCCTGGATGCAGCGCGCCGAGGGCTCAGCGTCGGTGTTGTCGCCCATGAACTGCAACTCGACCAATACTCCCCCCTGCCTAAGATCAGCTCGATGCAAGACTGGGTAGACTTCGTCGCTAGCGCATTGGCCAACACCGACACTGACGAACGATCCAGCGATTTTGTTAAGCGTACCGTCATCGAAGGACCGGCAGCGTCCAAGATATTGGATGACTTGATTGTTTAATCGTAATTATGGAATTTGAAATGACCGAAAATATTCTGGTAACTGGCGGTGCAGGATTCATTGGTTCTCGCCTGACCACCGCACTGTTGAGGCAAGATCCATCCCGCAAGATCTGGATCTTTGACAACCTGCATCCCCAGGTTCACGGCGACGCTCCAGCGACCCCAGAGTTCGGCGCGGGCGTCACCTTCATCAAAGGCGACGTCACCGATGCCTGCGCGCTTGCAGATTGCGTCAGTGCCTGTAATCCAAACATCGTCTATCACTTGGCAGCAGAAACCGGTACTGGCCAATCGTACGATGAGCCAACTCGCTACTGCGCTGTGAATGTCATTGGCACGACGAACCTTATTGAAGCCTTGCGCACCCAACACAATGTCAAGAAAGTCGTACTGGCAGGCTCCCGCGCCGTCTACGGCGAAGGTGGTTACGCCGATGCCAAGGGCCTGGAGTTCGTTGGCCTTCCTCGCCAGCCAGAAGCGATGATAGCCGGAGACTTTACGGTTCCCGTCCCTGCCAATGCAGAGCTGCCTGCGCACCCGATTCCGAGCCACGCGGGCCTTCCGCCGGCACCGGCATCCGTCTATGCATCGACCAAACTGATGCAGGAATACCTGCTCTGCCAAGCAGGTGAAGGTGCGCCTTGGGATGCCGTTATCCTGCGCTTCCAGAACGTCTATGGGCCTGGCCAGTCGCTGCGCAATCCCTACACCGGCGTGCTTTCCATCTTCTCTCGGCAAATCCTGTCCGGCAAAGAATTGGCCATTTATGAAGACGGCGAGATCGCACGGGATTTCGCCTATGTCGACGACATCGTCAGCGCACTGGTCGCGGCAGGCAAAACCGACATCAAACACGGCACCATTCTCGATATCGGCAGCGGCAAGCCCGTTTCGATTCTTGAAGTCTCAAAAATGCTGATGCGCGCCCTCGGCAAGGAAGACGACAAATTCAAGATCACAGGCGACTTCAGGATCGGTGACATTCGTTATGCCTGCGCAGACATTACCGCCGCCAGACAAACCATGGACTGGAGCCCGCAAATCAGTGTGGAGGAAGGCATCAGGCGGCTGGCTGACTGGGCAAAAATCGAATGCAGCAACGTACAGGACTGAGGAGGGCTTATCGTGTCGAAAGATGAAGTTATCAGGGTTTACGTTGGCGTGGACCGGTCACAGCTTCTCGCGGTACCGGTTCTTGAATACTCCATCAAGCGCCACACCACCGCCAAGGTCGAAGTCATCCCGATGCTCGACCTGCCAGTGCCTGTACCTACCGACCCGCGAAACGGCCAGCGCACCGGCTTTTCGTTCAGCCGCTTCTGCATTCCAAAACTGGCGGGCTACAAAGGCAAAGCCATTTACATGGACGCCGACATGCTGGTGCTTCGCGACATCAGGGAACTATGGAACATTCCGTTTGATGGCGCGAAAATCATCATCCAACAGGAGGTCAAGCATACCGAGGACACCACGCAAAAGATCGGTGCTCCGAAAGTGCGCAAAAAGCAATGCGCAGTGATGTTACTCGATTGCGAGCGACTGGACTGGAACGTGGAAAAGATCGTTCGCGGCATGGACGAAGGGCGCTACGACTATGATCAATTGATGTCGGAACTGGTCATCCTAGACGAGGCGCATGTGAAGTACGGCGTGCCCTTTGAGTGGAACAGCCTGGAACACTGGGACGAAGAGACCCGCCTGATCCATTACACCGACGTTTACACACAACCATGGTCGGCGTCCGGCAATAAATTCGCCTGGGTGTGGTTCAAGGAAGTACGCCGGATGCTGGCCGACAAGAGTCTCACCGAAGCGGCGATTGCTGAGGAAATCAAGCTGGGTTACTTCCGCCCATCGCTGATCAGGGATATCAAATATCGCCACTTGATACCTGCTTTACTGCACAAACTGTGGGACACCAAGAACGCCGCTTTCGACAGGCTCTCTGGCTACGTACCTCACAAAGCGGTTTACGAAGCAAAGCGCAAGCGGCAGCAGATCATCAAAGAATACGAAGCCCAACTCAAGGCCAAGGAAGACGCTGACTCTGTTGTGCCCAAAGAGGCTCGCAATTGATGATCGCATTCCTCAAATTCTTGATTAAGAAGGCGCCCACCGATCGCGATAGCACATTTGACTTGCACCACGCCGGCAGTGAGGGGGCACCCAATGTTCTGATTTTCACAGAACATGTGAATGCCACGTATTTCATCAGTTTCGACATCCCGCTCAAAGAGATGCATCGGCGCGGCGAAGTTAACTTCGCCGTTGCCTCGCAGAAACTGGTGAAAAGTAACGGAACGGGGGCTCTTCAGGCATGGAATGCCACGTTCCGTCCTGACGTCGTGGTCATGACGCGCTATGGACTGCCGCATGGGCGACAGATCCTTGATTACTTCAAGCAGCAAGGTGTCCCCGTCATCTATCACATCGATGACAACCTGCTGGAAATTCCTCACTCGTTGGGTGCCGAAATCCAGAAGGTGCAGGGCGCCAGAGAAGTGATTGAAGAGCGCCACTACCTGCTTGAAAAATGCGACCTGATCTATGCGTCGACGCCTTATCTGGCCAACCACTTGCAGGGGCTTTTCCCCAAACAGCGCGTGTTCCATGGAATGTACGCCCCCTACATGGCTGAGCGCGTTGGTGAAATTACCAAGCCACAGCGTGATTACCCGGTAATCGGCTACATGGGATCGAAGGGCCACCAGGAAGACTTGGACCTAGCAACGCCTGCCATCGCTCGTTTGCTGGACGAGCGACCTGAACTGCATTTCGAGGTTTTCGGCACTATCCAGATGCCGGGCGAGCTGCTCAGATTCGGTGATCGGGTCAAGAGCCACAAGGTGAATCAAGCCTACAGTGGATTTCTGACAACGCTGGCTTCGCTTGGCTGGGATGTCGGCCTCGCCCCTCTGGTGAACGAATCGTTCAACTTGTGCAAGGCGCCGACCAAATTCATCGAGTACACAGCAGCCGGCATTCCGGTGGTAGCCTCGGACATCGCGGTGTACAGCCGAGTAATTCCTGAAGGTGGCGGAATGCTTGTGCACGACAATTGGTATGCCGCCATCGGCCGCCTGCTGGATGGTCCTGAACTGAGAGCTTCGAACCTAAAGACCGCCCGAGCGTTTTGCCAGAATCAATTCTCCGAAAATGCACTGCAGCAACAAGTCAAGCACGTATTGGCCAAAGTGATGGAGTAACGCTCTCGGTGAAGGCCTGACAACGCCTTCCCCCATGATCGTGCAACGCCTCAATAAAAAGGAACAAGATACAAATGCTTTTCAACTCCATGGAGTATATAGCACTCCTCGCTGCAACCCTTACATGCTATTGGCTTTGTCCTTGGCTCAAGGGCAGGCAATGGATTGTGCTGGTCTCAAGTCTCTATTTCTACTTTAGTTGGAGTAAAGCATTCGGCCTAATGCTAATCGGGGTTATCTCCATTAACTGGCTGATCGCTTCTCGCATCGCCGCTAACCGTAGCAGAGCATGGCTGATTGGCGCCTGCGTGGTAAACTTGTTGTTATTGTGCTACTTCAAGTACATGAACTTTTTCCTGGAGAACATCCAGGCGGTTGGGGAGCTGTATGACCCTAACTACCAGATCGGTTTGCTCAAGATCATTCTCCCCTTGGGCATCTCCTTCTACGTGTTCGAGTTGATCTCGTACCACGTCGATGTCTACAAGGGTCAGTACAAGCACGAAAAAGACCCTGCTATTTTTGCGATTTTCGTATTGTTCTTCCCCCACTTGATTGCAGGCCCCATTTGTCGAGCGGCCCAGTTTTTACCGCAAATAAAGATCAAACAGGTACTGAATCTCTCTCATTTTTACAACGGCCTCTATTATTTCGTTGCCGGCCTGGCCCTCAAATGCGGCATTGCGGACGGACTAGCACCGTACGTCAACATTATTTTCAAGGACCCTGAGCACTACTCAGGCCTAGATAACCTGATGTCTGTCATTGGATTTGGTGTACAGATCCTATGCGACTTCTGGGGTTATTCGCTGATGGCACTCGGCGCGGCCTTGCTGTTCGGCTACGTGTTGCCCTACAACTTCAACGCGCCCTACTCCTCTGCATCGATCAAGGATTTCTGGCGCCGCTGGCACATCACATTGAGTAACTGGCTTCGCGACTATCTTTACATCGCCATGGGGGGCTCAAGAACCTCCGCAGAGTGGAAGATACTGCGCAACTTGTTCCTCACTATGTTGCTCGGCGGCCTCTGGCACGGCGCCAGTTGGAACTTCATCATCTGGGGTGGCATCCACGGCGGGGCGCTGGTCGTGCAGCGCCTCTTTGAGAAGCTCAATCCGCAAACCATCGCCCGCAGATTCTTCAACCTTCCCGGCCTGTCTTGGCTGCTGACGATGACCGTGGTGTTCTTTGCCTGGATATTCTTTCGCGCCGCAGACACGCACTCGGCGTTTTCAACCATTGGCACTATCTTGACCGTTGCGCCGGGATGGAGCGAAACCAAAATCGCGCCCGTGTTCTACGAGCTCCTTCTGATTTATCTGCCATTGCAATGGTTGATACACAAGACAACCTACCAGTTCGACATAACAAACTTCAGAGCTCTCGGATGCGCGCTGACGTTCATGACACTCGCTTTGTTCTCTTACATCTATTATGTAGACGGCAATGACTTCATATATTTTCAATTCTAAGAGTGACGCGCTCACTCGCCACAAACTGATAAAACTCTATGCGTTGACCTTCTGCCTAGTCGGTGCAGGTTTTCTCATCGCAGAACTCGCCATTCGGCATTACTTCGCTCATGAAGAGACGTATGCCGAGCCCGTGTCTGAGCTCATTCCCCGCCTAGCCACCTCAACCATATCTGATCGGGAAATAGGCAACCAGTTCCTTGCTCAGAATGTCGCGCTTTTCAGCCACTACCCCGTACCCGATGAGGTGACGGCGGGCTATGTCGGAACCTCGAGGACAAAAATCCTTCAACCTAGCCACTTAGGACTCGAGGGAAGGGTTGTCGGGGCAGGTAATACCTATAACGAAATTTCCTATGGCCTCATCTTACAAGCAGATATTTTACGCCTACGCTTTCCCCATCTGAAAACGGTGTATGTCGAGACCTCTCTGTTACTCAGAAGGCCCGGGCGCTTCATGGTTGAGCCCGATCACCTGAAATACCTTCCCCTCCTGCAGTCGCTAAAACCGCTTTGCAGCACGCAGCAAGAGATTCCTGGGTGCAGCGCTGTGTTCGCAGGGGCTGACGCCCGCGTGCGACAAAAGAAATTCCGTTGGCAGTCCGCACTTCACCAGTACCGAAACCATCTTAGATTTTCGTCTTTAGCAGCCGACTCCAAAACGGAGATGCAGGCCCAAAACGATCCCTTCCTGAAAACACTGACATTCCGGGGTGAGCGAAACGACACCTTGCCGCCGACAATGCCCGCGGCGAAGCTTCTTCCAGAAATAAACAACGATCACATCAAAGTCCAACGCTTGCGCGACATCCCTACCAACGCGCCTTGGGACGGGCTTTTCGACATGTTTGCCGAGTGGGGCAAGGCTCACGGCATTCAGATCGTGTTCTATCAACCCCCTGTGCGCTCGGATCTTTACAATTTCCAGAAGCAGTATGGGCTGGCAGAGCATGTCAATGATCTAAAACGCATTTCATCGAAGTACGGGTTGCCTTTCATCGATCTGAACAAGTTAGAAGTCGGCCTTATGCAAGACTGGCCATTGTTTAGCGATGAGGACCACTTGGGTACCTGCAGGGGCAGCACATTGATGATGCTGGCGTTGGAGCAAGGTCTGATCGAGTTCAAATCCAATAACGTACTTGAGCCCGCCATCCAGCGTGAACAGCTGGATCAAAGACTGGCAGCATCAGGTGCTTGCGTAGACAACCAGTCCGCTAAGTGACTGACATGGATGAAACAATGGCATTGACTACGAGCAACCACGAACCGGTCCGCGTTTTTGTGGCCGCGACGCCAGCCGAATGGCTACCCATGAAGGTCCTGGAGTTCTCGATTCGTGAGCAAACAGATCTGCCGGTGGAGCTGTCGGCCATCTACACACATGCTCGCAACATCCCCGTCCCCAAGGATCTGGCTAACAGGGCTAGAACACCATTTTCCTTCCAGCGTTTCTTGATCCCTGAACTGTGCAGTTTTCAAGGCAAGGCCATCTACCTGGACGCGGACATGCAAGTTTTCCAGAACATTGATAGCCTATGGAACAGCCCGTTCAATGGATGTGATCTGCAAACGGTGGGCAGCGCGGCAGGTGAGCGTCGTTCACAGTTCAGTGTGGTTCTACTGGACTGCGAACAACTGAACTGGAAGATCGAGGACATCATTGCGCAACTAGACAGCGGTGCCCTTGACTACCAGACCCTCATGTTCGACATGAAGGTCGCCAAGTCAATTTCCTACGATATTCCCGAAAAATGGAATTCGCTTGAACATTTCGAGCAAGGCCATACGTGCCTGCTCCACTACACTGACATGAACACTCAACCCTGGATATCGCTAAACAATCCCAACGGACATCTTTGGCTGGCATGCCTCAGGCGAGCACTTGATCGAGGATTTATAACGCCGGACCAATTGCTCCATGAAGTAACGCAAGGCCATGTACGCCCCTCATTGATCAAGCAAGTCTCGAGCAGCCCGCTCACCAGCTGGAGGCCTTCAATCACGGATATCTGGCAAGACTTGTGTTTCACGCCTCCATTTTATTCAATCACGGCCTCAAGCAAAGGTGCAGTACGCACAGGGTTATCCAAACTCTCACGTGCTGTAAAAATACTCAAACTACTCACAACGAGACAGGCATTCTAATAACGGTATATTTAAATCGCTCGAGTAACCTCTCCGACGCCCTCACCGAAGAGTACACTAGGCCGCCGCGACGGCGGTCCAGTGTGCCAGTAGTCCGGTCGCGGTAGGAATGGCCGTCACCTGCCCCTCCCCCCCCGCACAGATCCGTACATGCGGAATTACCGCATACGGCTCCTGCCTTGGGTTTTGACGCCGAAGCGGGTTATGGGATGCGGATGCATTGATAGCTCTCTTGGATAGGGTACGAACAGTCGGCTCAGCGCAGTCATGCGCTTCCAGTTTAGGCAGTGTCGCTGACTTCGTCGCTTAAGGGCAGTAAGCGATCCATAAACCCCACCTGCCGTAGGATGGGGCCGTGGGTTACTGTGGCTTCACCGATTTGCAGTTCCACGGCAACAGCGCTTCGTAATCTTCAACCGACGAAGCAAGTGGCAGGCGCTCCAGGGCGTGGCGTAGCCACGCATAGGGCTCCTGGCCGTTGGCTTTGGCCGTTTCAACTAGGCTGTAAAGCTGCGCACTGGCCGCAGCGCCTTTAGGTGTGGCGCTGAACAACCAGTTCTTTCTGCCAATCACGAAGGGACGTATCGCACGCTCGGCAGCGTTGTTGTCGATGGGCAAGTAGCCCTCCTCGGCATAGCGCTCCAGCTTGCTCCAGTTGTTTGCCAGGTAGGTAACCGCTTTACCCAGTGCATTCTGGGTAGACACGAACGGAAGTGTTTTTTCCATCCAGGCTTTGAGCTGCCCCATAACGTTGACACTCATATTCTGGCGGGCTTTTTTCCGCTGCCCATCGTCTTTCTCTCAGTAAGCGATCTCGATGCCATATAGCTTACCGATCATTTTCAATGCGATATCCGCACGCCCCGTCTTGCCTTTCGGCTGCACGTTCTGCGCGTCAACAAACTTACGCCGTGCATGCGCCCAGCAACCCAGACGTTCAATGCCGGTCTGTGCACCCAAAGCGTTGTAACCGCCGTAGTCGTCAGTCATCAAGTAGCCGCGATAGCCACCAGGCAGGCGTGTGGGTACCTCCTGCGCGCGACTGCTGGAATAGTCGAACAGAATGACCGGTTTTTCAGGTGGACCGCCCGTTTGCACCCACATCCAGGATTGGCTGCCCGGCTCACAGCCAGGTTCTTTCAATACCTGAACGCGGGGTTTCATCGCAATGGATGACGGGGCCGCTCAGTAGGTTGTCACGCATCAAGTTCAGCAGCGGCTGGAAGTGATCACAGCATTGGATCACCCAGCGAGCCAAGGTTTGCCGAGGAATATCAATACCGTGGCGACCCAGCACCTTTTCGAAACGATGCAGCGGTAAACCATCCACATACTTGGTGGTCAGCAGCATCGCCAGGACACTCGGACTGGCCATGCTCTTTTCGATCAATTGAGCTGGCTTGTCTGCTGTCACCGGCGCTGATTCGCAACATGGCAAGCATAAACCTTGCGCACATGCTTGATGACGCGGATCTGCATCGGCACGATCTCAAGCTGCTCACTGATCTCTTCGCCGATGGTGTGCTTCCGGAAACCGCAGGTGCAGGTCAATTCATGCTCAGGCAGCTCATGAACAACTTCGATGCGTGGTAGATCTGCGGGCAGTGGTTTGCGATTTCCACGTTGCGCTGTTGGTGCAACGGCTTCTTCTTCCGTCGTTTCGGCGACAGGTTCTGCAACACTTTCGCTTCATTGAACAGGGCCAGTTGCGGCGTCAGCGGATCAGCTGACTGCTCAGACTTACGTCCGAATAAGCGCTGGCGCAACAGGGCATTCTCTTCTTCAAGATGAACGATCTTGCCCTTGTCCGACTCGCGCTCGCTGATCATCTGCTCGAGCAGTTGCTTGAGCAGTTGCTTGAGCAGAACAGGATCATCAGGAAGGTCTCTGGGCATGGAAATCACGCCGTGGATTATACCGATTCAGACTACAAAGCGCGGCGTCAGAATCTGATGTGGACGGTTACGCCAGAGGTCGAAGCCGTCGAGCAGCCAGTTTAGTTCCTGGACAGTCAATACGATGGCCTCGTCGGTGGCGTCAGGTGAGGTTTTGAAGCGCTCAGACTCCAGGCGCTTGAGCCAGAGGCAGAAACCGTTGCGCTCCCAGTACAAGATCTTAACGCGGTTGCGCGGTTTGTTGAGAGACGAAAAGCACCGGGTCAAACACGGCCATTTTGATATCAGACTCCAGGCGCTTGAGCCAGAGGCAGAAACCGTTGCGCTCCCAGTACAAGATCTTAACGCGGTTGCGCGGTTTGTTGAGAGACGAAAAGCACCGGGTCAAACACGGCCATTTTGATATCCAGTTCGACCAGCGTGGTCAGGCCATCGATGGATTTCCGGAAGTCGACGGGCTTGGGGTATAGATAGACTTTTTCGACTTTGGCGTCGGGTCGCATCATGGTGAGCGGGCCCCACAGAGAAATCGGGAGCACAGCATCGGGGATCAGGCGAGTGCCTTGAAGGTGGGGTTCTTGGAGCACTTACGAAAAGACTCAGCCCCAAGTGACCTCGCAGAACGCACTCGGCAAAGCGATCAACTACTTGGCGAAAAACAGGAGCAAACTCGAACGTTACGTCGAGGAAGGCTTTCTCCCATGGACAACAATGCCACCGAACGCGCCATCTGCCCTCGTGATCGGCAGGAAGAACTGGTTGTTCAGCGACACGCCGAAAGGCGCTGCTGCCAGCCTGGTTGAAACCGCCAAAGCCAACGGCCAAGAGCCCTATGCGTGGCTGCGCCACGCACTGGAACAACTGCCACTTGCTTCGACGGTTGGCGACTACGAAGCGCTGTTGCCGTGGAACTGCAAACCAGTAATGCCACGGTAAACTGAGATCTCACCTTGCGGTAGGTGTGGTTTATGGATCGGTTACGAAGCACCACTTCTATTTCTCGTTACAGCCGCCGAAAATCAAGATCAGCTATCGTGCTCAAAACCAGGGCGGTACTTGATCAGCCTCGCCGGCACGCCACCTGCTATCCCGCCCCGATCAATAGATTTGTTGACGACCGCACCTGCTGCCACAATAGCACCATCTTGAACAGTGACGCCGTCCAAGATACGACACCCCGTGCCAATCCAAACATCGTTGCCAATTTGAATGCCTTTCTTCAGCAGCCCCTGCTTGGCGATAGGTACCGTCGCATCATCATAGATATGATTTGCAGGAATAATAACGGTGTGTGCGGCGATGCGCACATAGGAACCCGTCTTGAACCCACCATGTCCATACACGACACAATAGGGGTTGATCGAGTTCGACCTACCCAACTCAATGCGACCAGACGGCCCGGTTTCCAAGATCGCACCATACTGGATGATACTGCCATCGCCGATTGTGATACTTGCATCAGCATTGGTACAAATCAGTCTTGCTCCTGACTTGATAACTACTCTTTTGCCAATCACGATATTTTCAGCATGCCCTTCGAAATAGGCATCGGAGGCGACCTGCGCCCCCTCACCTAGCACCACCGAAGGCTTTTCTTCACTCTTCGGCTGCAGAGAGACTAACTGCTTTATCTTCGACAGAATAGAAAACATTAATATTTCACAATATAGGCTTTTGTTCTATTCGGAGCATCATAACCATAACGGAGCTGCGCCAGCTTCTCACGCTTATCGAGGAAGAACTGATCAATCGCCTTTCCTGCCATTGGGTAGTTCACCGAATTGTAATCATCAAAAAAGATCACTCCCCCTCGAACCATCCGAGGATAAAAATACTCCAAGCATTCAATATGGGGCTCAAACAGGTCGCAATCAATATTGACGTAGTGATATTTACGTTCTTCCAACAATGGCAGGGACTGACTGAAGAGCCCCTCTATTAGTTCGACCTGCCCCGTCAAACCGGCTGCATCCACCAGTGCTTGCACGCCGGCTCGGGATGTTTCAGTAAAGAGTGTCTGGTTTCGGTATACCGCATCTTCCGGCGCCAGCAATTTATCTTGTTCAGAAAGAGGAGGTAAGCCAGAGAATGTATCCATTCCAATCATTTTGAAAGGAATACCGCTCTCAGATGCGAATTTGGCGCATGCCACCAGGCTACTCCCGGTGAAGACACCACACTCGACCGCATGGAATGAATTCAGCCGACGAATCCCTCTGCGCCAGAGAAAGCTTCCCCAAGGATTACGTTCTTTAAGCTGACGCTCGGCGCGCAGATAGTTGGCAATTGCAATCTGAAAACCATGCAAGACCGGCACCCGCTCAAAGAATATATCAGGAAACGGTGGAACATGCGGAAACGCCATGGATGCATTGAACTTGACTTTCTTCGGCTTTGCAGCTTTGCTAGCAGACATTTTCACACCTTATAACTGGAAAGCGCCAAGCCCAGATCGATAATACCGGTTTGGCCCGACACTGAAGCGACATCGAAACTGAAGAAATTCTGCGACATTTCGATAGGTATCGCAGCATCGCCAACGACTTCGTTAACAATATAGCTGAAGAAGTATTTACCACCCAGCAATCGATTACTAAAAGAAAACGAAAGTTTATATTCGTCTCCTTCTTTAACACTCTGCAACATAGGACCGACTTCAGAGCCATCGATCGCGCACACCGAGATACCCGAACTATTTCGGATACCGAAGTTAAACGCTATGCACTCAACTGCACGGGGGGCCCTGAAGGTCCCGTTGAAAACAAACTGATTGGACGCCGAATCAAAATCGAGAGAAAAATCCCGAATAGTTTTCGCTACGACTCCGGTTTTTGCAGCGATCGACTTCGAAGACTTGTTCTTTGGCTCATGCTCGCTTCTGATATTTTTATAAACTTCGATAGCCTCGAAGACCGTACCATCGTGGATTTTTTTCCCGCCCTCTATCACGATGGCACGCGTACAGAAATTAGCAAGCAAGTTCTGGTTGTGCGTGACCAGCAAAAATGTCTGCCCGGAATCACGCATTTTCCGAATGCGCTCGTAACATTTCATCCGAAAACTGGCATCGCCAACAGCCAATGTTTCATCAATAATGATCAAGTCGGCATCGACATGCACGGCGCAAGCAAAGGCCAAACGCGACTGCATGCCAGAAGAATAAGTGCGCAACGGCTGGTCAAAGTACTCTCCAAGATCAGCGAATTCAATAATATCGTCTATCCTGCGATCAGTCGCCTCCCGGTTGATTCCCTGAATGCTACAGAAGAGATAAGCATTCTCCCGTCCGGTAAAACTCATATTGAAACCGGCAGTAAGCCCCAACAGCGTTGCGATCCGACCAAATCGACTGACTGTCCCCTCGGTTGGCTCAATCACATTGCCAAGTATCCCTAGCAACGTAGTTTTGCCTGCACCATTTCGACCAATAATTCCTACGGTCTCTCCGCCGCGCACCGACAGGCTAATGCCGTCCAGCACTTTCTTGCCGTTGACCGAGCGGGAAGTTCTTTTGAGCAACGCATCAAAAAATACTGTTGCTGGCTTGCGGGAGCTGGCATAACGCTTGCTCACATTCTCTGCGTCAAGCAGCAAGTGATCGCCGTTTACCTTAGACGACATCGGCCACGACCCCCTTGATTCTATTGAACATCCATACAGACACTGTGACCAACACTACCGCAGCTCCCAGCAAAGTAGCCAGCACCGTTAAGGAGGGCGTATGGCCAAACACCAACGCTTCTCTAAGGGGCTCTACGATGACAGTCAACGGATTTAACCACAGCAAAAAGCGATATGATTCCGGTGCAAGGCTGACGGGATAAGAAATCGGCGCGGCATAAAAAAGTACTCGCATCAACAGGCGAACCGCTTCTGAAATATCCCCAATGAATGGGCCAACGGTGGACAACAGCAGCGACATTGCGGCAATGATCACCAGCGAAAGCGCTAACAAAACAGACGCCCAAACCAGGTTCGGCAAGCTGATGACCGAAAACCACACGCACAACACCAACACCATAATGGCGTAGACGAGGCCATGTGTGTAAGCCCGCATCAAGTTGGCAAGCCAAAGCACCCACAGAGGAAAGGGCGACTTGGACACATAGGTGCGCTTGCTGAAGTACAGT
This sequence comes from Pseudomonas sp. NY15354, assembly GCF_048068075.1. Lineage (NCBI taxonomy): Bacteria > Pseudomonadati > Pseudomonadota > Gammaproteobacteria > Pseudomonadales > Pseudomonadaceae > Pseudomonas > Pseudomonas sp. NY15354. The sequence continues at coordinate 47,722 of NZ_JBLUPV010000025.1, read as the reverse complement.
ACAGTTGATGAATTGACAACATCACTCAACAGCAAGTAAATAGATAGACCAATAAAGAAAGGCAGCACAAAGCCAATCGGCGCCCCCGTTCCAGGTTGCTGCCAACTAATCTTAAATATACCACCAAAAACGACTGTATAAACGGACAACAGACACAACGGGGTCAACAACATCCAAAATATGCCAAGCAGGGATCTTTTATATTTGGCTTGTAAATCCCGCCTCGCCAAATCCCATGCTAATCTGAAGCACTCTCTCAGCCCCATACATCCCCCAAAAACAACAGAACGGCTATTTACACTAGACTCAGGCGCGAGATTATAAAGGAAAGTATACTCAAAAAGCGATCCGGGCTGACACCCGGACCACCCGCACGCTCCCCCCCCCCAGAAAGACACCGGCTAGCGGCCTTGTAACGCCACTTTTTCGCTTAAATGCAGATCACCTCTGCAGTTTCCCATCAGCGACCGGAAAACACCTGGCCACACCCTGCCGCGTAATAATCCCCACCCAACCAGCCTAGCCTTTCCGGCTCACAGAAGTCCGCATCAAGTCGCACTACCGACCACAGCCATCAGAATGCACAACACCGCAAAAGCCAACTGGTCCCTCTGCCGCCTCCTGCACTGCCGCATCCGCAAGGCCAATTTTACAAAGGACATTCGCCCAGAAAGCCCTGGGCGCCGCGATACGGCACGCGAAGGGACGGTCGTTAGCTCACTTATAAGCTTGACTTGTGAAAACCACCAACCATCCACTACCTGCCTGAGGCGAGAGACGGCTGAACCGGCCCCCGCATTTACGCCGACCTGATTCTTCGCATGCTGGCGATAATCCATTCCCGGTACAGGATCGATAAACCATTTGAACCCGGCGCTGCGCGCAAACGCATAGCAAAACCAGTCGTGCAATGAGACGCCTTGCACTTCGCCCCAGCGCGCCACCACTGCATCCTTGAACGCAGTGGCCAATGATTGCGTCAACACATAGGTACAACCGGGCCCGGCCGCCTCGAACAAGTAATCCCACTTTACCAGCGGTTGCGCCTTGTCCACCAATAGGCGGCGCCCGTCAGGCCAAAAGGCCACGACATTACTTGAGTAGGCGTCAAGTCCATCCGCTCGTAGTCTGGCCACGGCCCGCTTTAGCTTATCGGGATACCAGATATCATCCTGATCGGAAAAAGAAACGTAATCGAACGTCGAGAAATTGACGTCCCGAACCAGACGAAAGAAATTACGAGCCGCCCCACCAAATGGCCCGGCAACCGGCAATAGCTGTACGCAGGGGTTGCCTACAGCGCGGGCGGAACACCATGCCTCGGTACCATCGGTGGACGGATCCACACTAATGTAGACACTGACATTGACATGGGTTTGCGCAAGGATAGAGTCCAACTGCTCCTCTATCCATGCCATGCCGTTGTAAGCTGCGAGCAACACTGCAACTCGCGGGACGTTCTCGCTCATGCGGCCAAGTACCTAACTTCTTCCACAGGCACGCATCAGAGCCCGTCAACTTCAAGCAGCTTTTGAAGATATTGGCCATAGCCGGTCTTTTTCAATTTCTCAGCCTGCGAGGCGACTTGTTCCTTGGTAATCCAACCATTGGCAAAGCCAATCTCTTCCAGACAGGCCACTTTCCACCCCTGGCGCTGTTCAATCGTGTGAACGAAGTGGCTGGCCTCAAGTAACGACTCATGAGTGCCAGTATCCAGCCAGGCAAAACCGCGCCCCAGCATTTGCACCGTCAGGGACTTACGCTCCAGATAAGTGCGGTTGACATCGGTGATCTCCAGTTCGCCGCGCGCGGAAGGCTTGATATTCTTGGCGATCTCGACTACGTCGTTATCGTAAAAATACAAACCTGTTACAGCATAGTTGGACTTCGGAACTGCAGGTTTTTCTTCGATGCTGAGTGCCAGGCCACTCTTGTCAAATTCAACGACACCGAAACGCTCAGGATCGTTGACGTGATAGCCAAACACCGTCGCGCCCTCTTTCTGCTCTGCGGCTTTGCGCAGATTATCGGAGAAGTGTTGCCCGTAGAAAATGTTGTCACCCAGAATCAGACAGCACGGGTCGTTACCGATAAACGCCTCACCGATGACGAACGCCTGCGCCAAGCCATCCGGGCTCGGCTGCTCCGCATAGGTGAGCTGGATGCCATACTGACTTCCATCGCCCAGTAGCTTGCGGAACGCCGGCAAATCATCGGGCGTCGAAATGATCAGGATTTCGCGCATTCCTGCCAGCATGAGCACCGATAGCGGATAAAAAATCATCGGCTTGTCATAGATAGGCAACATTTGCTTGGACATACCCAGGGTCAGTGGGTGCAAACGCGTGCCAGACCCGCCCGCCAGAATGATTCCTTTTCGATTGACTACGTTCATTTATTCAAGATTTCCATGAGCATTCGGGTCACACCAACTTTCCATTCCGGCAACTGCAGCGAGAAAGCGTCGCTCAGCTTTTCCGTATTCAAACGTGAGTTCAACGGGCGGCTTGTCGGCGTTGGGTATTCGGTAGTCATGATCGGATTGACCGCTTTCACATGCAGGCTCTCGCCGCTGCGGCGTGCAAAATCGATGACGTAAGTTGCGTATTCATACCACGACGTCTCACCCGCAGGCACCAGATGATAAATACCGCACAAGCGTGAATCGGCCAGGGTTTTTTGTAACGCATGTACAGCAATATCGGCCAACAGTTCAGCACTCGTCGGCACACCGACCTGATCGGCAATAACGCTCAACGTCTCCCGCTCCTTAGCGAGACGCAGCATGGTCTTGGCGAAGTTGTTGCCCCTGGCAGCGTATACCCAACTGGTGCGGAAAATCAGGTGTTTGCACCCCGAAGCAACGATCAGCTGTTCACCTTCCAGCTTAGTTTCACCGTAATAGTTAACCGGTGACACACTGTCGATTTCCCGCCAGGCGTTGCTGCCCGAACCGCTAAATACATAGTCCGTGGAGTAATGCACAAGCAGTGCATCCAGGCGCTTCGCCTCTTCGGCCATCACCTGACTGGCCAATGCATTGACCGTGCGGGCCTGCTCACGCTCCGACTCCGCCTTATCCACGGCGGTATAGGCAGCAGCATTCACGATCAAATCCGGCGCCACAACGCGGATGGTCTCACGCAACCCGTCAAGATCCGACAAGTCGCCGATGAGTTTGCCATAAGGCGTGGACACAGGTTGGCGACTCAGGGCAACAACCTTTCCGACCACCAACAAGGCACGCTGCAATTCCCAGCCAACCTGGCCGTCCTTCCCGAGCAATAGAATCTTCATTTGTTTTTAGCACGTGCCGTATAGTTGTTATCAATCCACTGCTGATAGCTGCCGCTCTTGACGTGGGCAACCCATTCCGCATTATCGAGGTACCATTGTACGGTCTTGCGAATACCTGACTCGAAGGTTTCTTTCGGCACCCAACCCAATTCGCGTTGAATCTTGCTGGCATCGATCGCATAACGCAGGTCATGGCCTGGACGATCGGAAACATAGGTGACCAGTTCAATGTGTGGACAGAACTTGGAGGCCGGGCGCAATTCATCTAGCAATGCGCATACGGTACGGACAACTTCAATATTTTGCTTCTCGTTGTGGCCGCCAATATTGTAGGTTTCGCCAAGTACGCCTTTCGTGACAACCTGGTACAACGCACGGGCATGATCTTCAACGAACAACCAGTCGCGAATCTGGTCACCCTTGCCATAAATCGGCAGCGGCTTGCCTTCCAGCGCGTTGAGAATTACTAACGGGATGAGTTTCTCAGGGAAGTGGAAGGGCCCGTAGTTGTTCGAGCAGTTGGTAACCAGTGTCGGCAGACCGTACGTACGCGCCCAGGCACGCACTAGATGGTCGGAGCTGGCCTTGCTCGCCGAATACGGAGAGCTTGGCTGGTAGGGCGTCGTTTCGGTGAAGAGATCTTCCGGCCCTTCTAGGTCACCATAAACCTCATCAGTCGAGATATGGTGAAAACGGAAAGCGGACTTGCGTGTCTCTTCGAGACCGGACCAGTAACCACGGGCAGCCTCGAGCAAGGCATAAGTACCCATGATGTTGGTCTGAATGAACTCCGACGGGCCACTGATCGAGCGATCCACGTGAGACTCGGCAGCCAAGTGCATCACTGCATCGGGTTGGTGCTCTCGAAACACGCGGTCCAGCTCTTCGCGATTGCAGATATCGACATGCTCAAAGGCATACCGAGGATCCTGATCGACTGATTGCAAAGACTCAAGGTTCCCTGCATACGTAAGCTTGTCGACGTTGACGACGGAGTCAGCGGTATGACCAATGATGTGTCGAATGACAGCTGAACCAATAAAGCCTGCACCGCCTGTTACTAAAATCTTCACGAGAAATTTCTACCTTGAGTGACTGACAGGCATCAAAAATGCTTAACCTATCCAAGGAAGCAACAGCGCAAATTATGACGGGTAGCCGTGACATTATTTGCGCCCTGCAAGCCAATCTAAACGATAAATCGATGGCAGATTTTACATTGGTATCTGCCACCTACGTAATCTATTTGCAGCACCGGCGCGACCGAGGGCGGCATCCGAACTGCGGATACCGGCAACCGTAAAATTCCACTCACGAATCAAGCCTGCGCTGCGAATGAATCCAGTCGACGATCTCACCGTCTGGCATGTAGCCACTAACCGTCTCGCGCAACAGCTGGCGAACGCGCCCATAGTCATCCTCGGCAATGGCACAGAGCAGCGCCGCAAGCATCTCTTTGAGCGCGTCCCATGAAAGGCAATCCTCGTGCGCGGACATGATCATGGGATGCTGGGTACTTCCTACATGGTCCCCGATCAGCAATTCTTCGTACAGCTTCTCGCCAGGACGCAAGCCCGTGAATTCGATAGCGATATCCCCCTGGGGATTGCTCTCGGATCGTACGCTCAAACCCGACAGGTGGATCATCTTTTCGGCAAGCTCGACAATTCGGATCGGCTCACCCATGTCCAGCACGAAGACCTCCCCACCACACCCCATCGATCCCGCCTGAATCACCAGTTGGGCCGCTTCGGGAATCGTCATGAAGTAGCGGGTGATCTTGGGATGGGTAACGGTCAACGGCCCACCAAGCTTGATCTGCTTGTGGAACAAAGGAACAACCGACCCCGATGACCCCAGTACATTGCCGAAACGAACCATAGTGAAGCGTGTCTTGTTGACCCTGGCAACCTTGCCGGAGTTTTCGAACAGCACGGGCGCCACCTCACGGCTCAATGCCTGCAGGATCATCTCCGAGAGCCTTTTACTACTTCCCATTACATTAGTCGGCCTTACCGCCTTGTCCGTGGAAATCAGCACAAAATTCGCAACGCCAGCCTGCAGTGCAGCCTGTGCTGCGTTCAACGTGCCAATCACATTGTTGAGCACGCCCTCGGCCATATTGTGCTCGACCATGGGCACATGCTTGTAGGCAGCTGCGTGGTAGACGGTATCAATATGCCAGACCTTCATGATGTCCAGCAGATGCGACTGATTTCGTACCGAGCCAAGAATGGGTAACAGGCGAATCGACAGCGATTCCCGAGCGATGCGCTGCTCAAGCTCGCTGAGAATACTGTACAAGTTGTATTCGCTATGATCAAAGAGCAGCAGCGTCCTGGGCGCCAGGCCGATGATCTGACGGCACAACTCCGAGCCGATCGAGCCTCCCGCCCCCGTCACCAGCACAGCCTTTTTCGTGATACAGCGCTCAAGCAACGCTTCCTGCGCCGGTACCGCATCTCGACCCAGCAAATCGGCGATGTCGACATCCTGGATGTCATCCACCTTTACTCGCCCACTCGCCAAGTCGGCAAACGCTGGCACACTACGTACATGCAACGGGAATGGCTCAAGAAACCCAAGAATCTCGCGCCTACGCCCCCGCGATGCCGACGGCAGCGCCAAGAGGATTTCCTGCACCCCAGTCTCATTGATCAACTGCTGTAGATGCTTGGGCTTGTATACCTGCAGACCGGAGATGACCCGACCTGAAAGATCGCCGTCATCATCGATGAAGGCCACCGGGCGCATCACTCGCCCCATGCGCAATGCTGCGAGCAGTTGATTACCCGCAGTACCTGCTCCATAAATGGCAACCTTGGTCAAGCCGTCATCCCTGCCGATGAATGGCATGGCGTGACTACCGTTGAACCAATCTCCCATGAAGTAATGGCGCATGATAAGCCGCAACCCGCCGATAATGACAAGGCTTAGCCACCAGTAGTTGAAGATTATCGACCGCGGCACAATGACTTGATGGTTGCTATACCAGAAGACGATCACGGAAAGGATCAAGGACGAGAGGCTGACCGCCTTGATGATCGCGATAAGCGCATCGTTACCGAAATAACGCATCACGGCGCGATACATGCCGAACCGCGTAAACAGCGGTATGGCTATCATGGGTGCACAGGCGAACAGCCAAGGGTGTGCCCTGAAGGGACCCGCAGGGTCTTCGACACCTAGCCGCACGAGGAACGACAGCCACAGGGCCAACCATATGAGCAGAACATCGGTCACGACCTGGATAAGCCGCTTCTGGCGCCTCGGTCGCCCCACCAGGAAAACTCGCACCTTGTCCAACAGGTTATCGCCGCTCATCGACTCCTCCCTGCACATGGCGCTGAATTAGCAAAAACTGACTCATTGAAACATCTTTCCATCCGTAGCGCCGCTTATCCTGTTCGAACATCTGCTTCTCGCGTTCCCGCGTGGAACCTGAACGCCAGTGCGACGAGCGGCAAATAAGCCAGCAATACGCCTGTTGCACCATCCAGGCCAAAACGGGCGACCGCCACAGCTATCGGCAACAACCAGCAAAGGTTTATCAGCAAGACGATTAACGTGACCGGCAGATGCCTGCCAAAATAACGCGAGGCATACTGGTAAGCATGGCTTCGATGAGCCTCGTAGACCTTGTCTCCGCGCAACAGTCGACGCAGCAAAGTAACCGTAGCATCGACAATGAAGACCCCCATCAGAATCAGCCAGCACCAGAAAAGCTCCCCGCCCAACGATGCAGACTGGAGTGACAGCCCCCCAAGCACCACACCCAGGAACCCACTGCCAGCATCACCCATGAAAATACGCGCCGGTGGGAAGTTCCAGCACAGGAAGCCGGCAGCGGACAGCGCGAGCAACAATGGCCCCCAGATATCTGACAGGTGGCCGGCCAGCCAATAGAGCAGGCACGCCCCAAGGCAGGCTGTGACCGCCTGCACACTGGCAATGCCATCAATACCGTCCATGAAGTTGTAGAGGTTCAGCATCCAGACGAGATACAAGAGCCCTACCCCCCACCCCAGGCCCCCCAACTCGACAGGCATGCCGAATATTGTCAATGGAGGCACACCTCCCAGCCAGTAGAGCGCCCAGGCGGCCGCCATGAAATGGCCAAGCAGACGCCAGCGCGCAGCGATGTGCCCATGATCATCCATGAAGCCGATAATGGCCACCAGAGAACCGGCGCCGCCCAGCGCCAGACAGGCACGCATGGAAAAATAGTCGCCTACCCCAAGAATCACCAAAGCCACCAAGAAAGTCAGGACAATCGCAACGCCACCGCCGCGCGGCGTAGGCGTAGTGTGCGAGCTACGCGCATTGGGAATATCCAGCAAGCGCTGCGACAAGGCATACCGACGCAGGGCAGCTGTCAGGACAAAGGAGAGGGCAAAAACAATAGGGATCAACCAAGCAAGACTCATTGTCGGTGAGTTTCCAGAGAATGTTGTGCAGTCAGTTTCAAGCCCTCTTCCAAGCTAATCAAGGGATGCCTACCTTGGCATGAAAGCCCTGGCCAGCCGTTAAACCTACCACATTCGCCTGCTCGTCACCTACTGGGCGACCGCCTTCCCAACCGGCGAGCTCATCCATCCCTGTACTTCCTCCCGGCTTCTTCGAGCGCCTGGCGAGTGCTTATACAGGGCTTCCACTGCAAAAGCTCGCGCGCCTTGCTCGAATCAACCTGAAGCGAGCCGAAAAGCTGGACATACATATTTTCCCTACCCGTCACAGCAGCCAGCCAACGAATGATGAATTTGGGAAATGGCAATAGCCAGCGTCGACACCCCATACCCAGCGCCAAGCGACGGACCATCTCCTCAGTTGAAACATCATCTCCGTCGCAGATCAAGAACACTTGATTCGCCGCATTCGGGCTTTTGATGCAAAGCCCGATAAACCCGATAAGGTTTTGCAATGAAACCAGACTGCGCCGATTGCGCATAGCGCCTAGCGGCAGGGGAATTGGATAGGAAACCAACTTCATCAAACGCGCAAAGTTACCAGGCGCATTCGCTGAAAAAATCATCGACGGGCGAATAATGACGACCTCCATTCCTCCCGATTCAGTCATTTCAAGCAACCCACATTCCGCCTCGTACTTGGACTGCGCATAGGGCGAATGAGGTGCGACCGGACTCAGCTCGGTGAACGCCCGCCCTCTCGTTTGCGCGCCATTTACCCCAATGCTGCTGATGAAAATAAAACGGCGCACACCAGCTAAAGCCGCTTGTCGCGCCAAATTCAGAGTACCTTGAGTATTGGTTTTCCTGAACTCGGCCAATGGATCTGCATCGCGATCATCCAGTATATGCGCACGCGCGGCCAGATGAATAACCACATCGATATCTGCCAGAGCCAGACGCCAATCAGTTGAAGCGCAGACATTATCGACATGAACGAACTCGGCAAGTGGCATTTCCACAGCACGCCTAAGCGCCATTCGCACTTGCAAATCATTATCAAATCGAAGCTGTTCGATCAACGCACGACCGACAAAGCCAGAAGCCCCCGTAACCAATACTCTCACGCTAGCGACTCACTCTCTTGGCAGAATATCTGTTTGCACTTTCGCATCCGCAGCACGTGCCTGAGATGGACTTACTCATCGCCCTACACACGATCAGCCTCAAACAAGTCGGCGCTACCCATATAGGGTTGCCAGCATTCAAGATTTAGGCACAAACGGAATTGAGAACCACTATCAAAGTTATGCGTCATCACCACCCATGATAACAAAGCTCGTCTCGCGACGCTGACCTTACATGCTTGCCTCTGCCACCTCAAACCTTTCGCCAGCACTCAGGCAATAGTCACAATCGTCCGACATCCCATATGCCTGAACCGTGACTGCAGAGCCCTGGCCAACACCCGCTTGGCATTCGGTTCTCCGTGCACAAGCAGCACCTCGTCTACCGCTTTACCCCGACCGATAGCAAAGTCCACCAACCCTTCCTGATCAGCATGTCCCAAATACCCTGCCAAGCTCATGACCTTGGCCCGCACTTCATACATCTGCCCATCCAGATCAATCTGCACAAAGCCCTCCGCGCCTTCGCTAGCCTGAATGACCGCTCCAGGCGTGCCCTTGGCCTGGTATCCGACAAACATCACCTCATGCCTTGGATCCCCAATCATGACCTTGAGGTAATTGACGATACGCCCCGCAGAGCACATGCCGTTGCCGGCGATCACGATAGCCGGGCGCCCGGTGCTTTTGAGGTAGTTGACGACTTGCTGGTGCTTGGCATGTGTATCGACGCACACCAACTGCTCGAAGCTCAAGGGGTTAGGCCCTTCCTGCAGGCGCTGACGAGATTCGGCATTCCAGAACTGATGCAAATCCTGGTAGGCACGGGTAATGCGCTGGGCCAGGGGTGAGTCGAGGATAATGGGAAGTTGCGACCAGTCCAGAGGATCATCGCCAGCCTTTTCAAGACGCGGAGTAAGCAAGGCTTTTCGGTACAAGATATCTTCAAGCTCGTAGAGCAACTCCTGGGTGCGCCCGAGGCTGAAGGCGGGGATCATGATCGTGCCGCGGTCGGCCAGGGCGCGATCGATGGCGGCTTCCAGTCGCTGTTGCCGTTCGCTGCGATCTGGATGCAAGCGATCACCATAAGTACTTTCGAGCACCAGCAGGTCTGCCCGCTCCGGCGGCCGCACGGGCTTGAGCAAAGGGTTGTGACCAGCGCCCAGATCGCCGGAAAAGACGACTCGGGTACTGTTCGGCATATCGGCTTGGCGACATCACACTCCACATAGGCCGAGCCGAGCAGATGGCCGGCCCTCTGCAGACGGATGCGGCACTGCAGCGTTTCGCCTTGCACCACTGGATACCATTGTTCGAAAGGCACCGGGGTTATCAGCTTCTCGAGAAACTCCAGATAGCGTTCCACCTGGGCTGGCTCGGCAGAGACGCCGAGTTTGTAGGCATCTTCCAGCACCAGGGGCAACAGGCGCGCAGAAGGCTCACTGCAAATGATCGGGCCACGAAAGCCGGCTGCAAGCAAGGCGGGGATGCGGCCGACATGGTCGAGGTGAACGTGGGTGATCATCAGCGCCCGGATGCCATCGATGGAAAATCCGAGCGTGGCGGATTCGCTCCTGGCATCGCCGCCCTGCTCCAGGCCGCAGTCGATCAATAGACTGGTCGCGCTGTCGAGGTGAAGTTGATGGCATGAACCGGTCACACCACGGGTAGCACCATGGTGCGAGAGCGTAGGGAATTGCATGCTGCTGAAACCTCCGAAGGGTTGAAATGAAGCGGCCTATTACTTCATTCATTCAGCAGCAGGAAAAAGGTGCAGGATTCGTCGGGCCCAGCAGGAAAAATCCTCAGTTGCCGGACAGGGCCGCCTGACGGGCAGAAGCGCGGATCTTGCGCTTGCTGCGCAGCACGCCATACGCACCGAGCAGCGGGCCGATAGCCAGGCCGACGACCAGTGCGGCGATCACCAGGACCGCCACGGGAACTGCCGGTGCAGTCCAGCCGAACAGGACCAAGGAAACGGCTTGCTGATTCTCCAGAACGAAGAACAGGACCACCGCTGCCAGCAGCAGCACGAAGAGGGCCGCCAAGGCACGCTTGAGGTTACGCATCAGACTGCTCCTTGAACCACTCAGGTGTGTTCGTGCTCTTCTTCATTGACCCGGTCACGCAACTCCTTACCAGGTTTGAAGTGCGGCACATACTTGCCTTCGAGGCTCACCGATTGGCCGGTCTTGGGGTTACGCCCTACCCGCGGTGAGCGGTAGTGCAAGGAAAAGCTGCCAAAACCACGGATCTCGATGCGATCACCGGTGGCCAGGCATTGTGACATCTGCTCAAGCATGGTCTTGATGGCCAATTCCACGTCCTTGGACGAGAGCAGCCCTTGATGGGTGACAATACGTTCGATCAGCTCCGACTTCGTCATATTTTTCCCTTCGTTATCAAGCAGCTAGATCATTGCTTAACCAGTTTGTAGCACGCTCCGACGGATTTGAACAGGGTGGATCTTGACTTAATAAAAAAATTCAAGATTGCGCGAGACTGTGAAGCGGGATGAGCAGAAGGAAATGGCCGAATAACCAGGCGAGGTGCGGTGAATTGATTCAGGGGTGCTTGATCGGAGTTGGGGGCTGCTTTGCAGCCCATTGCGGGCTTCGCCAGCGCCTACAGAAGTGGCACGCGACGCGAGGGCGGTATCTGCTTGTTTTCAGACAGGCACAAAAAAGGGCGACCGAAGTCGCCCCTTTTTACCGATCAAACAGAACTTAGTTCTGCTTGGCCATAGCTTCGCGCAGCAGCGCAGCCATGGTGGTGTCGGCAGCAGCTTCCGGAGCAGCGTTTTTCAGGCTCTGGATAGCTTCGCGCTCTTCAGCATCGTCCTTCGACTTGATGGACAGGCTGATAACGCGGGACTTGCGATCGACGCTGATGATCTTGGCTTCGATCTCTTCGCCTTCCTTCAGGACGTTACGCGCGTCTTCAACGCGGTCACGGCTGATTTCGGAAGCTTTCAGAGTAGCTTCGATGTCGTCGGCCAGGGTAACGATGGCACCTTTGGCGTCAACTTCCTTGACGATACCTTTGACGATTGCACCCTTGTCGTTCAGAGCAACGAAGTTAGAGAACGGATCGTCTTCCAGTTGCTTGATACCCAGGGAGATGCGCTCGCGCTCTGGATCAACCGACAGGATGACGGTTTCCAGCTCGTCGCCCTTCTTGAAGCGACGTACGGCTTCTTCGCCGGACTCGTTCCAGGAAATATCGGACAGGTGAACCAGACCGTCGATGCCGCCGTCCAGGCCAATGAAGATACCGAAGTCGGTGATCGACTTGATGGTACCGGTGATCTTGTCACCTTTGTTGAACTGGCTGGAGAAGTCTTCCCATGGGTTGGACTTGCACTGCTTGATGCCCAGGGAGATACGACGACGCTCTTCGTCGATGTCCAGAACCATGACTTCCACTTCGTCGCCAACCTGAACGACTTTCGACGGGTGGATGTTCTTGTTGGTCCAGTCCATTTCGGAAACGTGTACCAGACCTTCAACGCCTTCTTCCAGCTCAGCGAAGCAGCCGTAGTCGGTCAGGTTGGTAACGCGAGCCTGTACGCGAGTACCTTCTGGGTAGCGCGAGGTGATGGCAACCCACGGATCTTCGCCCATTTGCTTCAGACCCAGGGAAACGCGGTTGCGCTCACGGTCGAACTTCAGGACGCGAACGTCGACTTCGTCACCAACGTTGACGATTTCCGACGGGTGCTTGATGCGCTTCCAAGCCATGTCGGTGATGTGCAGCAGGCCGTCGATACCGCCCAGGTCCACGAAGGCGCCGTAGTCGGTGAGGTTCTTGACGATACCCTTGACCTGTTGGCCTTCCTGCAGGGTTTCCAGCAGGGCTTCGCGCTCGGCGCTGTTCTCGGCTTCCAGCACGCTGCGACGGGAAACGACAACGTTGTTGCGCTTCTGGTCCAGCTTGATGACCTTGAATTCCAGCTCTTTGCCTTCCAGGTGGGTGGTGTCGCGCACTGGGCGGACATCAACCAGGGAGCCCGGCAGGAACGCACGGATGCCGTTAACGTCGACAGTGAAGCCGCCCTTAACCTTACCGTTGATAACGCCCTTGACCACTTCTTCGGCGGCGAAAGCTGCTTCCAGAACAATCCAGCACTCGGCGCGCTTGGCTTTTTCACGGGACAGCTTGGTTTCGCCAAAGCCGTCTTCGACCGCGTCCAGCGCAACGTGAACTTCGTCACCGACCTTGATGGTCAGCTCGCCAGCTTCGTTGATGAACTGCTCGAGCGGGATGACGCCCTCGGACTTCAGACCAGCGTGAACGGTAACCCAGTCGCCGTCGATGTCGACAACGATACCGGTGATGATCGCGCCCGGCTGCAGATTGAGGGTTTTCAGGCTTTCTTCAAAGAGTTCTGCAAAGCTTTCGCTCATTTTAATTCCTGTAGATTCGGGCGAAACAGACGCCCATAGCCACATTCCAGACAATGTGGGTTTCGTTCATGTAAAGGAAAACCGACAGGACGTTGACTGGTGCCCCTGCCTGTTCTCCTGGCTATCAGAGCAGATCGCGCTGGGCGAGCTCGCTCCTGATACGTTGCAACACCTGCTCGATGGACAACTCGGTGGAGTCCAGTTGGATGGCATCGGCCGCTGGTTTCAGCGGGGCCACCGCACGCTGGGTGTCACGCTCATCGCGCGCACGAATCTCATCTAGCAGACTCGCCAGACTAACATCATCGCCCTTGCCCTTCAACTGCAAATAGCGACGTCGTGCACGCTCCTCCGCGCTGGCGGTGAGGAACACCTTCAAGGGCGCGTCCGGGAAGACCACGGTGCCCATGTCGCGACCGTCTGCAATCAGGCCAGGCGCTTCGCGGAACGCGCGCTGACGCTGCAGCAACGCTTCGCGCACCGCAGGCAGCGAAGCGACCATGGAGGCGCCGGCGCCGACGGTTTCGGTGCGGATCACGTTGCTGACATCCTCACCCTCGAGGATGATCTGTTGCAGCTTACCCGGTTCCGCAGCGACGAATTGCACATCCAGATGGGCGGCCAAGGCCTTGAGCAGCTCTTCGTTGGTCAGGTCGACGCCATGATTGACGGCATTGAACGCCAGCAGGCGGTACAGGGCGCCGGAGTCCAGCAGTTTCCAGCCCAGCTCGCGGGCCAGGATGCCCGCGACCGTGCCTTTGCCCGAGCCACTAGGCCCGTCGATGGTGATGACTGGCGCTTGCGAACTCACGACTTGCCCTCTTCTGCGACCCGAATGCCAACCTCGGCGCACAGCGCCAGGAAGTTCGGGAAGGACGTGGCGACGTTGGCGCAGTCATGGATGCGGATCGGCGCACTGGCACGCAGCGAGGCGACGCTGAAGGCCATGGCGATGCGGTGGTCACCGTGACCGTGCACTTCGCCACCACCGATCAGGCCGCCGTCGATGATGATGCCATCGGGGGTCGGCTCGCACTTCACGCCCAGGGTCAGCAGGCCGTCGGCCATGACCTGGATGCGGTCGGATTCCTTGACGCGCAGCTCTTCGGCGCCGCGCAGCACGGTACGTCCTTCGGCGCAGGCAGCAGCCACGAACAAGACGGGGAATTCGTCGATGGCCAGCGGCACCAGGTGCTCCGGAATCTCAATACCCTTGAGCTTGGCGCCGCGCACGCGCAGGTCCGCGACCGGCTCGCCACCGACTTCACGCTGGTTTTCCAGGGTGATGTCGCCGCCCATCAGGCGCAGGATGTCGATGACGCCGGTACGGGTCGGGTTGATGCCAACGTGCTCGAGCACCAGCTCCGAGCCTTCGGCGATGGACGCCGCGACCAGGAAGAACGCCGCCGAAGAGATATCCGCCGGGACTTCAATGCGGGTTGCACTGAGCTTGCCGCCCGACTTGAGCGAAGCGACCGGGCCATTGGTCTCGACGGCATAGCCAAAGCCGCGCAGCATGCGCTCGGTGTGGTCGCGGGTCGGTGCAGGCTCGGTGACGGTGGTAGTGCCTTCGGCGTACAGGCCGGCCAGCAACAGGCAGGATTTGACCTGGGCACTGGCCATCGGCAGGGTGTAGTCGAGCGCCTTGAGCTTGTGGCCGCCACGGATGGTCAGCGGCGGACGGCCTTCAGGGCCGGTCTCGACCACCGCACCCATCTCACGCAGCGGGTTGGCCACACGGTTCATCGGGCGCTTGGACAGCGAGGCGTCGCCGGTCATGGTCACATCGAATGGCTGGCCGGCCAGCAGGCCCGACAGCAGGCGCATCGAGGTACCGGAGTTACCCAGGTAGATCGGGCCGGGTGGCGGCTTGAGGCCGTGCAGGCCGACGCCGTGGATGGTCACACGACCATGGTGCGGGCCCTCGATGACCACCCCCATGTCGCGGAAGGCCTGCAAGGTCGCCAAGGCGTCCTCGCCTTCGAGGAAACCTTCGACCTCGGTGGTGCCTTCGGCCAGCGAGCCAAGCATGATCGAGCGATGGGAAATCGATTTGTCGCCCGGAACGCGGATCCGTCCGGACAGGCGGCCACCAGGTTGGGCCAGGAAAATCAGATCGTTGGCGTTCATAGCGTCCACATAGGCCCGGCGGGCCAGGATTTTACTGAAATGCTCGCGGGCAGCCCGGGCGCGGGTGAACACACCCAGCAGTTGGTGCCCGTCCCCTGCATCGACCGCGTCGCGCAAGGCGTCGAGATCGCTGCGAAATGTATCCAGGGTGCGCAGGACAGCCTCGCGGTTGGCGAGGAAGATGTCGTGCCACATGATCGGGTCGCTGCCGGCGATTCTCGTGAAATCGCGGAAGCCTCCCGCAGCGTACCGGAAGATATCCAGGTTTTCATTGCGCTTGGCCAGCGAATCGACCAGGCCGAACGCCAGCAGGTGCGGCAGATGGCTGGTGGCAGCCAGGACTTCGTCATGGCGCTCGACCGGCATGTGCTCCACATCGGCATCCAGTGCCCGCCACAGACGATCGATCAGGGCCGCAGCGGCCGGATCGGTTTCCGGCAGTGGCGTGAGAATGACCTTGTGGCGGCGGAACAGCGCGGCATTGGAGGCTTCCACTCCGCTCTGCTCGGAACCGGCGATCGGATGACCCGGGACGAAGCGCAACAAGCGCCCGGCAAAGGCCTCACGTGCGGCACGTACCACGTTACCCTTGGCGCTACCCACATCAGTGATGACCGCGTCGCCCAGGTCCAGGCGCGCGAGATGGGCCAGGACCTTTTCCATCGCCAGGATGGGCACGGCCAGCTGGATCACATCGGCGCCAACACAGGCGGCGGCGAGGTCTTGCTCGCAACGATCGACCACGCCGAGCGAAACGGCCAGCTTGCGCGACTGGGCATCCAGGTCGACGCCGACCACTTCCCGGCACAGGCCGCTCTCGCGCAGGCCCTTGGCGAACGAACCGCCGATCAGGCCCAGGCCTACGACGACCAAGCGGCCGATGATGGGGCTGGATTTGCTTGCTATTGCATCAACCACTAGCGCGAATCCTGTTCAAAAAAACGGCAATGCTTGCCGGGTAAATCCTGTCTGGTAATCAGACCGCAGGGGCCACTTTGCGAACCTTTCGCGGCACAAGGCCGCTCCTACAGGGATCACGCGAAACCAGTAGGAGCGGCCTTGTGTCGCGAAAGGGCTGCTGCGCAGCCCCAACGACCTCAAGACCTGCCTCAACCTCAAAGCACCGCCTTCGGATAGGACCCCAGCACCTTGAGCGCCACGGCCTCTTGGCTGATCTTCTCCAGCACCGCCTTGATCAGCGGGTCGCGGTGATGGCCGACGAAGTCGATGAAGAACACGTAGGTCCACTTGCCGCTACGCGACGGACGGGTCTCGATACGGGTCAGGTCGATGCCGTTCTCGTGGAAAGGCACCAGCAGCTCGTGCAGGGCACCTGGCTTGTTGCTCATCGAGACAATGATCGAAGTCTTGTCGTCGCCAGTCGGCGGTACTTCCTGGCTGCCGATCATGAGGAATCGCGTGGAGTTGTCCGGGCGATCCTCGATCTTCTCGGCCAGGCGGGTCAGGCCGTACAGGTTGGCCGCCATGTCGCCGGCGATGGCCGCGGAATTCCACTCACCCTTGACCCGCTTGGCAGCCTCGGCGTTGCTGGACACCGCCACGCGCTCGACATTCGGGTAGTGCGCGTCCAGCCACTTGCGGCACTGGGCCAGGGACTGGGCGTGGGAATAGATGCGCGTGATGCTGTCGGTCTTGGTGTTCTCGCCCACCAGCAGGTGATGGTGGATACGCAGCTCGACTTCGCCACAGATCACCATGTCGTGCTCGAGGAAGCTGTCCAGGGTGTGGCTGACCGCACCTTCGGTGGAGTTTTCCACCGGCACCACGCCAAAGTTGACGGCGCCCGCCGCCACTTCGCGGAACACTTCGTCGATGGCCGCCATCGGGCGGCTGACCACGGCGTGACCGAAGTGCTTCATGGCCGCAGCCTGGGTGAAGGTGCCCTCAGGGCCGAGGTAGGCGACCTTGAGCGGCTCTTCCAGGGCCAGGCAGGACGACATGATTTCGCGGAACAACCGCGCCATCTCTTCGTTGTCCAGTGGGCCCTTGTTGCGCTCCATGACGCGCTTGAGCACGGCGGCCTCACGCTCGGGCCGGTAGAACACCGGCTTCTCGCCTTCGGCCAAGGAAGCGGTCTTGACCTTGGCCACCTCTTGGGCGCAACGGGCGCGCTCACTGATCAGCTCGAGGATCTTCTCGTCGAGGCTGTCGATGCGAACGCGCAGCGCCTTGAGTTCCTGATCGGACATCAAGCGTGCTCCTTCTCGAATTCAGCCATGTAGGCCACCAGGGCTTCGACCGCCTCCAGACCCAAGGCGTTGTAGATCGAGGCACGCATGCCGCCGACCGAACGATGGCCCTTGAGGTTGAGCAGGCCACGGGCGTCGGCGCCAGCCAGGAAGGCTTTGTCCAGGCGCTCGTCGGCCAGGCGGAACGGCACGTTCATCCACGACCGGGCATTGTGGCTGATCGGGTTGGTATAGAACTCGCTGGTGTCGATGAAACCGTACAGGCGATCTTTCTTGGCGCGGTTGCGCTGCTCCATGGCCTCGACGCCGCCCTGCTCCTTGAGCCACTCGAACACCAGGCCCGACAGGTACCAGGAATAGGTAGCCGGCGTGTTGTACATCGAGCCGTTGTCGGCGGCGACCTTGTAGTCGAGCATGGTCGGGCAATGGCTACGGGCACGGCCGAGCAGGTCTTCGCGAACGATCACCACCACCAGGCCGCTCGGGCCGATGTTCTTCTGCGCACCGGCATAGATCAGGCCGTACTGGGAGACGTCGATCGGGCGCGACAGGATGTCGGACGACATGTCGACCACCAAAGGAACGTCACCGGTCTCCGGGACCCAGTCGAACTGCAGGCCGCCAATGGTCTCGTTGGACGCATAGTGGACATAGGCAGCGTTCTTGGTCAGGTTCCACTCGTTCTGGCCCGGGATGGCCAGGTAGTCGTAGGGCTTGGCGCTGGCGGCGACGTTGACGTGACCGAAGCGACGAGCCTCTTCGATGGCCTTCTTCGACCAGATGCCGGTCTCGATGTAGTCGGCCGTGGCATTTTCAGGCAGCAGGTTCAACGGAATCTCGGCGAACTGCTGGCTGGCACCGCCCTGCAGGAACAGGACTTTGTAGTTGGAGGGGACGGACAGCAGGTCGCGCAGGTCCTGCTCGGCCTTTTCGGCGATAGCCACGTAGTCATCGCTGCGATGGCTCATCTCCATCACGGACAAGCCCTTGCCACGCCAGTCCAGCATTTCGGCCTGGGCACGCTGCAGGACAGCGTCAGGAAGCGCGGCAGGGCCTGCGCAGAAGTTAAAGGCTCGTTTGCTCACATCCACTCTCGCTCTGCCAAATAGAACAAATCTACAATCTTCGATGCTGCCGGGACCCGGTGGGAGTGGGTTTACCGCGAACAAGGGCGAAGCCCTTACCTTGCACCGCGGTGCCTTCTTCGCGGGTAAACCCGCTCCCACAGGGTGTTGCACCGTCCTTGAGGACGCTGCCTGCTGTAATCAGTCAAACGGGGCGACCATGGTCGCCCCGTTTGGGTTGTTGCGCTGGGTTACTCCTGCGGGGCCTCTTCGGCACCAGCAGCTTCATCATCCGGCGCATCGGCCTCGACGCCTTCCTCATCCATCTCGATGTCATCATCGAGTTCGTCCTCGGACGGCTCCTGGATACGCTCCAGCCCCACCAACGTCTCGTCGGTCGCCAGCTTGATGAGCGTCACACCCTGGGTGTTACGGCCCAGGCTGGAAACCTCGCCAACGCGGGTACGGACCAAGGTGCCCTGGTCGGAGATCAGCATGATCTCTTCGCCTTCCTGCACCTGGATCGCGCCGATCAGCAGACCGTTACGGCCCTTGGTGCCCATGGCGATGACGCCCTGGCCGCCACGGCCGCGACGCGGGAACTTGGACAGCGGGGTACGCTTGCCGAAGCCACGCTCGGAGGCAGTGAGGATCTGCGCGCCGGACTCAGGAATCAGCATGGAGATCACCTGCTGCCCTTTGCCCAGCTTCATGCCGCGAACGCCACGGGCGGTACGGCCCATTTCACGCACCACGCTTTCGGCGAAGCGGATCACCTTGCCGGCGTCGGAGAACATCATGACTTCCTTGGCACCATCGGTGATGGCCGCGGCGATCAGGGTGTCACCTTCCTTGAGCTTCAGGGCGATCAGGCCACTGGAACGCGGACGGGCGAACTGGGCCAGCGGGGTCTTCTTCACGGTACCGGAGGCGGTGGCCATGAAGATGTAGGCGCCGGTCGGCTCAGCAACCCATTCCGGGGTGTCGCCGTCTTCTTCGTCGACTTCCTCGGCCTCGATCACTTCCCCTTCGAGCACGGTGTCGTCGGCATCCTCCAGCTCTTCGTCGCCATCGGCGCCCTGCTGCAGGGCTTCGAGGTCGATCTGTAGCATGGCGGTGATGCGCTCACCTTCTTCCAGTGGCAGCAAGTTGACCAGCGGACGACCACGGGCGGCGCGGGACGCCTCGGGAATCTCGTAGGTCTTGAGCCAGTACACCTTGCCCTTGCTGGAGAACAGCAACAGGGTGGCGTGGCTGTTGGCGACCAGCAGGTGCTCGATGTAGTCCTCGTCCTTCACGCCAGTGGCCGACTTGCCCTTGCCGCCACGGCGCTGGGCCTGATAGGCGGACAGCGGCTGGGTCTTGGCATAGCCGCCGTGGGAGATGGTCACCACGCGCTCTTCTTCCGGGATCATGTCGCCGTAGCTGAGGTCGTGGGTGGCGTTGAGGATCTCGGTGCGACGGGCATCGCCGTACTCGGCACGGATCGCTTCGAGTTCTTCGCGGATCACTTCCATCAGGCGCTCGGCGCTGCTGAGGATGCGGATCAGCTCGCCGATCTGCTCGAGGATCTCCTGGTACTCGGCCAGCAGCTTCTCGTGCTCCAGGCCGGTCAGGCGGTGCAGGCGCAGGTCCAGGATGGCCTGGGCCTGTTCCGGCGACAGGTAGTACTTGCCGTCACGCAGGCCGTACTGCTCCGGAAGGTCTTCCGGACGGCAGGAGTCGGCACCGGCGCGCTCGACCATGACCTGCACGGCGCTGGATTCCCAGGCGGTGCTGATCAGGGCTTCCTTCGCCTCGGACGGGGTCGGCGAGGCCTTGATCAGGGCGATCACCGGGTCGATGTTGGACAGCGCGACCGCCTGGCCTTCAAGGATGTGGCCACGCTCGCGTGCCTTGCGCAGTTCGAACACGGTGCGGCGGGTCACGACCTCACGGCGGTGACGGACGAACGCCTCAAGCAGGTCCTTGAGGTTGAGCAGACGTGGGCGGCCGTCGATCAGTGCGACCATGTTGATGCCGAACACGCTCTGCAGCTGGGTCTGCGAATAGAGGTTGTTGAGCACCACCTCCGGCACCTCGCCGCGACGCAGCTCGATGACGATACGCATGCCGTCCTTGTCGGACTCATCGCGCAGCTCGGTGATGCCTTCGATCTTCTTCTCTTTGACCAGCTCGGCGATCTTCTCGATCAACCGCGCCTTGTTCAGCTGGTACGGCAGCTCGGTGACGACGATCTGCTGGCGACCGCCGGCCTTGTCCTTGTCGATGTCCTCGATCTCGGAGCGGGCGCGCATATAGATGCGGCCACGGCCGGTGCGGTAGGCCTCGATGATGCCCTGGCGGCCGTTGATCAGGCCGGCAGTGGGGAAATCGGGACCAGGGATGAACTGCATCAGCTCATCGACCGACACCTCGGGGTTGTCGATCAGCGCCAGGCAGCCGTCGATGACCTCGCCAAGGTTGTGCGGCGGGATGTTGGTCGCCATGCCCACGGCGATACCGCTGGAACCATTGACCAGCAGGTTGGGGATCTTGGTGGGCATGACCGCCGGGATCTGCTCGGTGCCGTCATAGTTGGGCACCCAGTCGACGGTTTCCTTGTGCAGGTCGGCCAGCAGCTCGTGGGCCAGCTTGGCCATGCGCACTTCGGTGTATCGCATGGCCGCGGCGTTGTCGCCGTCGACCGAACCGAAGTTGCCCTGGCCGTCGACCAGCAGGTAACGCAGCGAGAAAGGCTGGGCCATACGCACGATGGTGTCGTAGACCGCAATGTCGCCGTGGGGGTGGTACTTACCGATGACGTCACCGACCACACGCGCGGACTTCTTGTACGGCTTGTTCCAGTCGTTGCCCAGTTCGCTCATCGCGTAGAGAACGCGGCGATGCACGGGCTTCAAGCCGTCACGCGCATCGGGCAGCGCACGCCCGACAATCACGCTCATCGCGTAGTCGAGGTAAGACTGTCTCAGTTCGTCTTCGATATTGACCGGGAGGATTTCTTTGGCCAGTTCGCCCATGAGAAGCCTGATTCCTTTTTCTGGTGAAACTTCGTCGTTTCCCTCGTAGGACGAACGAAGCTCGCCGCCGCAACGCAAAGGGGTGCGACGACTTACGACAAATCAATGAGTTGTGCCATGGATCTGCGCAATGAAGGCCGCTGCAACGAGCGGCCCTGGAAACTGCCGGATGGTATCACAAAGGCGTGGGGCGTGGGAGATATGGCAGGTTGCCGCTGAGCCCCTGAACACGTGTCTTTTTTGCCGGGTTTGAGGGGGTATTTGCTGAGCGTGCCGATCTTGGGGTCTTTACGCGGACCTTTCGCGACACGGCGCCACTACCACCGGGCCCGCAAACGGGGCTCAATGCAAACGCTTGCGACAAATCAGCTGGGCGATCTTGGCGGTATCAGGCCGTTCGACCACCCCTCGCTCGGTCACGATCACATCGACCAGGTCTGCCGGCGTCACATCGAACACCGGGTTGAACACTTCGACCTGCGCCGCCACCCGATTCCCCGCCACATCCAGCAACTCGTCGGCCTCGCGCTCTTCGAGGGGGATGTCATCGCCCGTGGCCAGGTTCAGGTCGATGGTGGTGCTCGGCGCCACCACCATGAAGCGCACGCCATGGTGCATGGCCGCGACCGCCAGCTGGTAGGTGCCGATCTTGCCGGCCACATCGCCATTGGCGGCGATGCAGTCAGCGCCCACCACCACCCAGGTAATGCCCTTGGTCTTCATCAGGTGCGCCATGGCCGAGTCCGCGCACAGGGTCGCGGGGATGCCCTCGTGGGCCAGCTCCCAGGCGGTGATACGCGAGCCGTGCAGCCAGGGCCGGGTTTCGCCGGCATAGACCCGCTCCACCATGCCCTCCAGGTAGGCTGCGCGAATCACGCCCAGGGCCGTACCGAATCCACCGCTGGCCAGGGCGCCGGCGTTGCCGTAGGTAAGGATGGTCTGTGCATTGCCCTGCTGACGGCGAATCAGTTCGAGGCCGTGCTGGGCCATGGTCAGGTTGGCTTCGCGGTCGCTTTCATGGATGGCCAGCGCCTCTGCCTCCATGACCGCCAGCACGTCTTCGTCGGCGCGCAGACGCTGCAGACGCTCGCGCATGCGATTGAGCGACCAGAACAGGTTGGCCGCGGTAGGCCGGGCTTCGGCCAGGGCGAGGAAGTCCTCTTCCAGCGCGTACTCCCAGTCATCCCCCTCGGCCAGGCGTTGGCGCAGGGCAAGCACCAAGCCGTAGGCGGCACTGATACCGATGGCCGCCGCGCCGCGCACCGCCATCTGGCGGATCGCGTCGACCACCGCGGTCACGTCCGTGCAGGCCAACCAATGCTCGCGAACAGGCAGCAGGCGCTGGTCGAGCAGATGCAAGGTGCCATTACGCCACTGGATGCCGGTCACCTTCTCCGCCGCCAAAAGTCGCTCGCGCATCGCCTCTCCCCGTCGTTCGCTGATCAAAAGCGGCCGATTATAGCGAGCCTCAGCCACGGACGCTCGGGTATACTGCGCGTTCCCTTCAGCCGAACCAGGTGCCCCACGCATGCCCACAGCCCCCTCCCCCCTCGACCTGCTGCTCGTGCCGAGCTGGCTGGTCCCCGTGGAGCCGGCCGGTGTGGTACTCAAGGAGCACGCCCTGGGTATCCGTGACGGGCTGATCGCCTGGCTCGGCCCACGTGACCGAGCCCCCGCCGCGCGGGAAGTGCGCGAGTTGCCTGATTGCCTGCTGTGCCCCGGCCTGATCAACGCCCATGGCCACGCCGCCATGACGCTGCTGCGCGGCCTGGCCGACGATCTGCCGCTGATGACCTGGCTCAAGGAGCATATCTGGCCGGCCGAAGGCCGCTGGGTCGATGAAACCTTCGTGCGCGATGGCACGGACCTGGCCATCGCCGAGCAGCTCAAGGGCGGCATCACCTGCTTCGCCGACATGTATTTCTTCCCGCGGGAGGCCTGCGACCGAGTGCACCGCAGTGGTATCCGCGCCCAGATCGCCGTGCCGCTGCTGGACTTCCCGATCCCTGGCGCCCGCACGCCCGACGAGGGCCTGCACCTGGCCATCGAGCTGTTCGATGACCTGCGCCACCACCCACGCATCAGCGTCGCCCTGGGGCCGCACGCGCCCTATACGGTCAGCGATCAGAACCTGGAAAAGATCCGCGTCATCGCCGACCAGCTCGACGCCCCACTGCACATGCATATCCACGAGACCGCCGGCGAAGTCGAACAGGCCCTGGCCGAAAACGGCGAACGCCCGCTCGCGCGCCTGGCTCGTCTCGGCCTGCTGGGCCCGAGGCTGCAGGCGGTGCACATGACCCAGGTCAGCGACGACGACCTCGCCCTGCTGGTAGAAAGCGATACCAGCGTGGTCCACTGCCCCGAATCCAACCTCAAGCTGGCCAGCGGCTTCTGCCCGGTCGAGCGCCTGTGGCAGGCCGGGGTCAATGTGGCGGTGGGCACCGACGGCGCGGCCAGCAACAACGACCTGGACCTGCTCGGCGAAACCCGCACCGCGGCCCTGCTGGCCAAGGCAGTAGCCGGTTCGGCCACGGCCCTGGACGCCCACCGCGCCCTGCGCATGGCTACCCTCAACGGTGCCCGCGCCCTGGGCCTGGAGGCGATCACCGGCTCCCTGGAGCTGGGCAAGGCCGCCGACCTGGTGGCCTTCGATCTCTCGGGGCTGGCCCAGCAGCCGGTGCACGACCCGGTTTCGCAACTGATCTACGCCACAAGCCGCGACTGCGCGCGGCACGTCTGGGTCGCCGGCCACCAGTTGCTCGACGACCGCCGCCTGACGCAGATGGACGAACAGGCCCTGACAGCCACGGCCCGCGCCTGGGGCGCGCGCATCGCAGGCCACGAATGACGGCCGCAAGCCTTGGGCTCGCGCCTGTAACACTTTTATCGAAGATTCAGAGGATTGTTCCATGAGCAACGTCGACCACGCCGAAATCGCCAAGTTCGAAGCCCTGGCTCACCGCTGGTGGGACCGCGAGAGCGAGTTCAAGCCGCTGCACGACATCAACCCGCTGCGCGTCAACTGGATCGATGAGCGCGTGGGCCTGGCCGGCAAGAAGGTGCTGGACGTCGGCTGCGGCGGCGGCATCCTCAGCGAGGCCATGGCCCTGCGTGGCGCCAGCGTCACCGGCATCGACATGGGCGAGGCGCCACTGGCCGTGGCCCAGCTGCACCAGCTGGAATCCGGCGTCGAGGTCGAATACCGCCGCATCACCGCCGAAGACATGGCCGAGGAAATGGCCGGCCAGTTCGACGTGGTCACCTGCCTTGAGATGCTCGAGCACGTGCCGGACCCGTCCTCGGTGATCCGCGCCTGCCATCGCCTGGTCAAGCCGGGCGGCCAGGTGTTCTTCTCGACCATCAACCGCAATCCTAAGGCCTACCTGCTGGCGATCATCGGCGCCGAGTACGTGCTCAAGATGCTGCCGCGCGGCACCCACGACTTCAAGAAGTTCATCCGACCGTCGGAGCTGGGCGCCTGGAGCCGCGTCGCGGGCCTTGAGGTAAAAGACATCATCGGCCTGACCTACAACCCGCTGACCAAGCACTACAAGCTCAGCAGCGACGTAGACGTCAACTACATGATCCAGACCCTGCGCGAGGAATGAGCATGCGTTTGCGAGCAGTACTCTTCGACATGGACGGCACCCTGCTGGACACGGCGCCGGACTTCATCGCCATCTGCCAGGCCATGCTGGCCGACCGTGGCCTGCCAGCCATCGATGACCAGCGCATTCGCGACGTGATTTCCGGCGGTGCCCGGGCCATGGTCGCGGCCACCTTCGCCATGGATCCGGACGCCGAAGGCTTCGAGGCCCTGCGTCTTGAGTTCCTGGAACGTTACCAGCGCGACTGCGCGGTCCACAGCAAGCTGTTCGATGGCATGGCCGAACTGCTCGAGGACATCGAAAAAGGCAACCTGCTGTGGGGTGTGGTCACCAACAAACCGGTGCGTTTCGCCGAGCCGATCATGCAGCGCCTGGGCCTGGCCGAGCGCTCTGCCCTGCTGATCTGCCCGGACCACGTGAAAAACAGCAAGCCCGACCCCGAGCCGCTGATCCTCGCCTGCAAGACCCTGGACCTGGACCCGGCCAGCGTCCTGTTCGTAGGCGATGACCTGCGCGACATCGAGTCCGGCCGTGATGCCGGCACCCGCACGGCGGCGGTGCGTTATGGCTATATTCATCCTCAGGACAACCCCAACAACTGGGGCGCAGACGTGGTGGTGGACCACCCGCTGGAACTGCGCAAGGTGATCGACAGCGCGCTGTGCGGCTGCTGACCCCTGATGCCGCCCCTAGCGGAGCCCTGTGGGAGCGGGTTCACCCGCGAATGCGCCAGGCCAGGCAACATCGCTGCCTGATCATACGCATTCGCGGCCACTCCCACAGGGGGCCGTGCAAGATTGACAAGCAAGGACACCTGACATGTACGACTACACCGCCCGCCCCGACCTGCTCAAAGGCCGGATCATTCTGGTCACCGGCGCTGGCCGTGGTATCGGGGCCGCTGCCGCCAAGGCATATGCCGCCCTGGGCGCGACCGTGCTGTTGCTGGGCAAGACCGAAGCCAACCTCAACGAGGTCTACGACCAGATCGAGGCGGCCGGCCATCCGCAACCGGTGGTGATCCCGTTCAACCTGGAAACTGCCCTGCCCCACCAGTACAACGAACTGGCAGTGATGATCGAGGAGCAGTTCGGCCGGCTCGATGGCTTGCTCAACAACGCCTCGATCATCGGACCGCGCACACCGCTGGAGCAGCTCTCGGGTGAGAACTTCATGCGCGTGATGCACATCAACGTCAACGCCACCTTCATGCTGACCAGCACGCTGTTGCCGCTGCTCAAGCTGTCCGAGGACGCATCGGTGGTGTTCACCTCCAGCAGCGTCGGGCGCAAGGGCCGGGCGTACTGGGGCGCCTATGGCGTCTCGAAGTTTGCCACCGAAGGGCTGATGCAGACCCTGGCCGACGAGCTGGACGGCGTGGCGCCGGTGCGCGCCAACAGCATCAACCCTGGGGCGACCCGCACAGCTATGCGTGCCCAGGCCTACCCAAGCGAGAACCCACAGAACAATCCGATGCCCGAAGAGATCATGCCGCTGTACCTGTATCTGATGGGGCCGGACAGCGCTGGCGTGAACGGGCAGGCATTCGATGCCCAGTGACAGGAATGCCTGACCTGACAGGATCGCGGGGCAAGCCCGTTCCTACAGGTACTGCGCTGCCCCTGTAGGAACGGGCGAAGCCTGCGATGGGGCGCAGAGCGCCCCTGCAGGCCTTACCCTATGGCCAACGCCGGCCGCAGACGCCCTGGCTGGCGATGCTCCAGCTGCATGCACCGCTCCAGGAACAGATACATGCAGTCATAGCTCTTGCAAATCGTCCGGCGCAGCTCGGCCCGCAAGCCCGGTGTCGGGTGTTCGCCGGCCAACGTACAGATGATCTCCAGCGCCTCCCACGGGTGCGCATCATCGTACTGGGCATGCATCTTCAGCCACTTCATGGCGCGCTTGCGGGTGTCCTCAGGGAAGCCCTGGGCATAGGTGTCGGTGGAGCACACCAACGCAGCCCATTCCCCTGTCGCCCCTTCGATCGCATAGTTGGTCGCCGCCATCGACAGCGCCAGCGACTCGGTGGCACATACCCGCCAGCACCAGTCATTGAGGCCGTTGAGCTCCGGCGGCACTTCCTGGGCCTGCAGGTCCGCCAGGGTGATGCCGTGGGCCTGGCACCAGTGCAGCCAGTAATCGGCATGGTTGAGTTCGACCCGAATGTTGCGCATCAGCCAACGCCGCGCCATGTCTTCACCGGGGTGGCGAGCGAAGCGTGTCTTGGTCAGGTTGTGCGCCATGTACAGGGAGAACTGCTCGACCACCGGCCAGCCACCGATCAGGTACTGGCGAATGGTGGCCTGCCTGAGCTGGCCATCGCGCAAGCGCTGGTAGAACTCATGCTCCACCACTCGCCGCTTGCTTTCGCGGCACTCCTCGATCAGTTGCTGGGCCCATTCGGGGTAACTGGCGGCATCCATCAATGGGCCGATTCGTACGAAGGTATCAATCACTTTCAGCTCCTTGAATCCATGTGATTTTCCGGACGACACCTTCTTCAACGAAAGGTCCCAGGCGCCCGGTGCAACAGGGGCCTTGCGGCTATTCGTTGGCGTTGCAGGCTGTCGCAGGTGAACACCTGCGGCCGCTCGATGAGGTAACCCTGGGCATAATCCACGCCGATCTCCTGCAACGCCTGCTCAATCAACGGCGTTTCAACGAATTCGGCAATGGTCCGTTTGCCCATCACATGGCCGATATGATTGATCACCTCGACCATGGCGCGGTTGATCGGATCATCGAGCATGTCTTTTACGAAACTTCCGTCGATCTTCAGGAAGTCTACAGGCAGATGTTTCAAATACGCGAATGACGACATGCCGGCGCAGAAGTCATCCAAAGAGAACTTGCAGCCCAGCCCCTTCAACTCATTGATAAAGCGAATCGCGCTGCCCAAGTTGGCGATGGCGCTGGTCTCGGTGATCTCGAAACAGACCAGCCGCGGCGGGATCGAATACTCGCTAAACAGCCAGCGCAGGTACTCGAGAAACTTGTCATCGCCGATGCTTGAGCCGGACAAGTTGATCGCGCACATGGCCAGCGGCCCTTGCCTGCCCTCGTCCAGGCATTGGCGGATGACCTGGAAGACGTTGCGCACCACCCAGCGGTCCAGGGCGGTCATCAAACCATAGCGTTCGGCGGCAGGGATGAAGGTGCTGGGCAGGATAGTGCGCCCGCTTTCATCATGCAGGCGCAGCAGGATTTCCAGGTGGCCTGGCCCCTCCATGGAGGTAAGCGGCGCGATTTCCTGGGCATAGAGGCAGAAGCGGTTTTCCTCCAGGGCCACGTGCAGGCGCTGGATCCAGGCCATCTCGCCAAAGCGCAGGGACAACTCGCTGTCGTCGGCGTGGTACACCTGTACCCGGTTGCGACCTTTTTCCTTGGCCATGTAGCAGGCCATGTCGGCCGCCCGCAGCGAGGCCTCCAGGGTGCCGGCCGGCTGTGCGATATGCACAAGCCCCACACTCACGGTGGTGACGAACGGCCGGCCCTTCCACACAAAATGCAGGCTCTGCACCGCCTGGCGCAGTTGCTCGGCGATGCGCTCGGCCTGCTCGGGCGGGCAGTTTTCCAACAGCACGCCGAACTCGTCGCCCCCCAGCCGCGCCAGGGTGTCTCCCTCACGCAGGCCGGCCTGCAACACCGCGCAGATGTGGCGTAGCAACTCGTCGCCTGCGGCATGGCCACTGGTGTCGTTGACCAACTTGAACTGGTCCAGGTCCAGGAACATCAGCGAATGCCGACCAGCCTGGCGCGCCAGGCTGTTGAGAGCCTGCTCGAGGCGGTACTCGAACTCACGGCGGTTGGCCAAGCCTGTCAAGGCGTCGTGGGTCGCCTGCCAAGAGAGACTGGCGATGTACTGGCGCTCCTGGGTCATGTCGTGCAATGCCAGCACCAGGCCAGTGACCTGGCCATCACTGACGATCGGCGAACCGACCAGGTTGATCGACACCGTGCTGCCGTCAAGGCGCTGGATCAGCCGGGCATGCTCAGAGCCACCCTTGAGACTGCCGCTGAGCACCTGCTCGACCAGGGTGCGGTTGTCGTGCTCGGCGTGCTCGTCCACCAGGCTGAACAGCGCCGCCAGCGGCATGCCCAAGGCCTGGCTGGCCTGCCAATGGGTCAGCAGCTCGGCGGCCGGGTTCATGTAGACGATGCAGCCGTCGACATCGGTGGTGATCACCGCATCGCCGATGGACTGCAGGGTGATCTGCGCCCGCTCCCGCTCGGCCTGCAGGGCCTGGGCGAATGCCTGGCGCTGGGCCAGCAGCTTGCTCGAACGGCGCCAGGCAATGCTGATGAGAAACAGCGCCGTTGCGAGGTTGGTGATCATCAGCATCCTGAGCAACATCCGCGACCCTTCGCCCAGTGCATCGCTGAAGGCCTTGGCTGCCGGCGTCACGCCCTCATTGATCGAAACGATGCGCGCACGCCAGGTGGCCACATCGCCGGCACTGACCTGTCCATTGACAAAGCCCGCACGCATCTCCTGGGCCACTTCATCGAGCTGGCGCAGGTAGTCATCGCCGATATCCCAATAGGCGATGGCGGTTTCCATGTAGCTGACGTGGCGAAAGTTGCGGTAGAACCAGATGATCCGTGAGGCATCATCCGGGTGATTGCCGCCTTGCAGGACACCTTTGCGTGCCGCTTCGATGTCAGGATCGGGCCGGTCCAGCGCCAGACGCAGCTGGTAATCGCCCTTGGGCACGTCGATCGCCTGCAGGTAACGCTGGTAGGTGCGTTCGTCACGGGTATCGGCGTACAGGCTCAGGTAGTAGATGGCGTCTTTCTGGGCCTTGGACCATAAACTTTCGCCCGCCACGTAGGCGCGAACAGCGGACAATGCGTAAAGGCTCATGCTGCCCAGCAGCATCTGGAAAATCACAACGGCGATGAAGGGCCAGATGATGCCCAGCAGCCTTGGCGCTTCGAGAGTCCGATTTCCCTTCATGTATTCCCTGTCACTGAGCAGAAAGGCGCATGTCGACCCAGACAAGCACAGCGTAGGTCATTTGCCTGCAAGGCGGCGGGGTTTTTAGCGGAATTGAAGCGGGGTTACAGCATTGCCTTTAGCGTTCCTTTGGCGGGCAGACCCGCCCCTACAGGCTCAGCGTCTTACTTGAAGCCTCAGCTCTGTTGCAAATGCCCATACAGCTTGGCGTATAACCCGCCTTCGGCAATCAACTGCTGGTGGCCACCATCCTCGGCCACATGCCCACCATCGAACACCAGTACCCGGTCCGCCTGCTTCACCGCCGACAACCGGTGGGCAATGATCAACGTGGTGCGGCCATTGAGAAACCGCGCCATGGCCTGGTGCAGGTTGTACTCGGTGGCAGCGTCCAGGGCCGAGGTGGCTTCGTCGAGGATAACCACTTTGGGCTCGGCAAGGATCATGCGGGCAATCGCCAGGCGCTGACGCTGGCCACCGGACAGGCGAACGCCGGAGCGCCCGACCACGCTGTCCAGGCCCTGAGGCAGCGCGGCGATGGTGGCGTCGAGCTGGGCGATGCGCAGGGCCTGCCAGCAGGCCTCGTCGGTGCATTCGCGGCCCAGGGTGAGGTTGGCGCGCACGCTGTCGTTGAACAGCGACGGGTGCTGCAGCACCACCGCGACATTCTCGCGCAATGCCTCGAGGCCGATCTCCTGAAGGCTCGCGCCACCGAAGCGGATGGTGCCGGCCTGGGCGCTGTACAGGCCCAGCAGCAGTTGCACCAAGGTACTCTTGCCGCCACCGCTGGCCCCGACAATGGCCACTTTCTCGCCCGGTGCGATGGAAAGATCCAGGTGGTCGAGCACTGGCTCGTCGGCATAGGCAAAGCGCAGATCACGCACCTCGATGCCGACCGTGTCGCGCCCGGCGAACGGGTCGACCGCGGCCGGATACTGCGGCTCGTCGGCCCGCGCCAACAGTTCGTTGAGCCGGCTCAGGGCACCGCCGGCGGCATAGTAGGCGTATTGCAGGTTGAGCAGTTGCTCCACTGGCCCGATCATGAACCACAGGTAGCTGAACACCGCCAGCATCTGGCCAATGGACAAGTCGGAGAACAGCACCGTGAGCATGGCCGCGGCGCGGAAGATATCGATACCGAACTGGAACAACAGCCCGCTGGCACGTCCGCTGGCATCGCTCTTCCACTGGGAGGCCACGGCATAGTCGCGCACTTCCCGTGCGCGCAGCCCGAGACGCCCAAGGAAATAGCCCTGGCGGTTACCAGCGCGGATCTCCTGGATGGCGTCGAGTGTCTCGGCCAGGGCCTGGGTGAAGCGCGCGGTGCTGTCGTTTTCCAGTTTCTTCAGATGTTTGACCCGCTTGCCCAACTGCACGGTGAAGTAGATCACCAGCGGGTTGAACAGCAGGATCAACAGAGCCAACTGCCAGTGCATCCAGATCAGGATGGCGGCGGTGCCGGTCAAGGTCAGCACGGCGACCAGGAAGCGGCTCAAGGTCTCGCCGACGAACTTGTCCAGGGTGTCCAGGTCGGTCACCAGGTGCGTGGTCACGGTGCCGCTGCCCAGGCTTTCGTATTCCTTGAGGGAAATGCGCTTGAGCCGCTCGATCAGGCGAATGCGCAGGCGGTAGACGATGTCCTTGGCAAGGCCGGCGAACAGCTTGGCCTGCATCACGTTGAAGGCCAGTGCGGCCAGGCGCAGGCCAAGGGTCGCGACCAGCATCAGGCCGATGTAGCCAGCCGCCATCTGCCAGTTGTCCGGCAGGAAGTGGTTCATCCACTTGAGCGCCGCATCGCCATGTCCCAGCAGCACTTCGTCCACCAGCAATGGCAGCAGCAAAGGAATGGGGACGCTGCACAGGGCCGCGAGCACGGCCACCAGGTTGGCGGACCACAGAGCCTTTCTATGATGCAGCGCCAGACGGCGGATCTCCGACCAGCTCAATCGATCGGCCACGGCGGGGGCCTTCCCCGGCACAGGGTCGGATGACCCTGGCAGGTCAAGCACAGGCGGCCTGCTGCAGCCAGCGGCCGAGCAAGGGTTGCAGTCGGTCCAAAGGCTGGTAGCCGTTGGTCAGCAAGGCCAGGTGGCCGTTGCGCTCAGCCAGCAGGGTCGGAAACCCCGCGATGCCGAGGTCTTGCACCCAACTGAAATCGGCCGCGGTGGCGGCACGGGTATCGGCCCGGGAAAACGCATCGGCGAAATGGCTTCGGTCAAAGCCTGCCTGCTCGGCCAGTTCCACCAGTTGCGGAGCACGGGTGACGTCCACCCCTTGCTCGTAGAACGCCCGCTGGATCAACCCCAGCAGCGGCCAGACCCGCTCGGTGTCCAGCTCGCGCGCCGCCACAAGCGCGCGGCAGGCCGGCTCGGTGTCGTAGACGAAACCGTCCGGCATGGCGCCTTCGAAGCGAAACGCCTGGCCGGTGGCTTCGGCCACCGCCTGCCAATGCTCGAGGATGTAGCGACGGGTCGAGGCATCCAGCGCGCTGCTGCCCGAACGCAAGCCGCCCACCACCAGACGCGTCGGCACGCCAGCCTCACGCGCCTGGGCGATCAGCGCCTCGGCCACCGGGGCGAAGCCCCAGCACCAGGAGCACATCGGGTCCATCACATACAGCAGGCGTGCGGACATGCATCAGGCCTCGGCTTTGTAGTTGAAACCGATCGGGTGGGGCTGGTTACGCGCCTTGGCCAGCTCGATCTGCTTCTGGCGGTCGATGGCGCTGCGCCGGGTCTTCTCGCTCAGGCTGTCCCAGCAATGCGGGCAGCTCACGCCTGGCGAATAGTGCTCGGACGCACGGTCCTCCACGCTGATCGGGTGGCGGCAGGCATGGCACTGGTCGTATTCGCCCTCGGTCAGGTCATGGCGCACCGTGACGCGATTGTCGAAGACGAAGCAGTCGCCATCCCACAGGCTCTGCTCCTGGGGCACTTCCTCGAAGTACTTCAGGATCCCACCCTTAAGATGATAGACCTCCTCGAAGCCTTCACCGAGCATGTAGCTGGAGGCTTTTTCGCAGCGGATGCCGCCGGTGCAGAACATCGCAACCTTTTTGTGCTTGCTCGGGTCGAAGTTGGCCTTGATGTAGTCGGGAAACTCGCGGAAGGTCTCGGTCTTCGGGTCGATGGCGCCCTTGAAGGTGCCGATGGCCACTTCGTAGTCGTTGCGGGTATCGATCAACAAGACTTCCGGATCGCTGATCAGCGCGTTCCAGTCCTTGGGCTCGACGTAGGTGCCGACCTTGTGGTTCGGATCCACGCCCGGCACGCCCAGGGTGACGATTTCTTTCTTGAGCTTGACCTTGGTGCGGTAGAACGGCTGCTGGTCGCAGTAGGATTCCTTGTGGTCGATGTCGACCAGGCGCGGGTCGTTGCGCAACCAGGTGAGCAGCCCGTCGATGCCTTCGCGGGTGCCCGAGACGGTACCATTGATGCCTTCGAGGGCCAGCAGCAAGGTACCTTTGACGCCGTTGTCGGCCATGGTCTGGAGCAGCGGCTCGCGCAGCTCGAGGTAGTCTTCCAGGGTGACGAACTTGTACAGCGCCGCCACGACGATAGCTTGGGACATGAATCAACTCTCCAGGTGGTCACCCTCGTAAGGGGCGGACCGGATTTGACAAAAAGCTGGGGGCCGCTTTTGCGGCCCCCAGGTGTTGCGGATTGTACCAGAACGGCGGAAGGGATTCAGTGCCCACCGCCGGCACAGACCGGCGAAGCTGGCGCCGCGCCGACCTTGGCCCACTCTTCGGACGTATAGGTATGGATCGCCAGGGCGTGGATCTGGTCCATCAGCTGCGCCATCGTGGCGTAGACCTTCTGGTGGCGCTTGACGCTGTTGAGCCCGGCGAACTGCTCGCTGACGATCACCGCCTTGTAGTGGGTCTCCTGGCCACGGCTGTGCATGTGGCTCTCGTTGAGCACCTCAAGGTGCGCCGGGGCCAGGGCGGCCAACTGCTGTTCGATGCGTTGCTGCATGTTCATCGGGCGTCACTCACTTCTTCGCGGGGGCGGCCTTGCCGGCGTTCGGGTCCAGTTCCTTGGTCATGTCGTCGAGCAATTTGTTGACCACAGGTACCGCCGGCTCCAGGCTCTGCTGGGTCAGCTGGGCCGACTGCTGGGTGACACGCGGCATCTCGCGCAGGACCTTCTTGCCCAGCGGCGACTCGTAGAACTTGACCAGGTCCTTGAGCTCCTGCTCGGTGAAGGTCTGGGTATACATGTCGACCATCTTCGGCTTGATCTTCTTCCAGCCGATGGCGTTGTCCAGGGCGGCATTGGCCTTGGCCTGGTAGCTGTCGAGCACGTTTTTCTTGGACTCGGGCGCCTTGGTCTGGGCGAAACGCTGGGCGAACATCTGCTGGACTTGCATGTACACCGGAGTGCCCAGCTTGTCGGCATTGACCAGTGTCAGGAATTTCTCGGCGGCAGCGTTGTGGCTGGCGGTGGCGGCGAGTACCTGGCCGCTGGCGCAAGCCAGGACGACGGCGGCACAGAGGACGCGAAGACGAGTCATTGCATTTCCTTCATGAAAGAAAGGGAGGCGGGTACCTCGGGGAGAGCATTCTGCGCCGTGGCGCCATACTGCTCAAGTGGCACGACGAGCGATGGAACCGCTCGATCGAATCAGGGCCTAAACTGCGGTTTCGGACTGACAAAGGAGTGAACGCAGCATGAGCCGTATCGAGACAGACAGCCTGGGCCCGGTCGAAGTTCCAGAGGACGCCTACTGGGGCGCGCAGACCCAGCGTTCGCTGATCAACTTCGCCATCGGCAAGGAGCGCATGCCCCTGGCTGTACTGCACGCCCTGGCGCTGATCAAAAAAGCGGCGGCGCGGGTCAACGACCGCAATGGCGACCTGCCGGCCGACATTGCCCGTCTCATCGAACAGGCCGCCGACGAAGTGCTCCAGGGCGAACATGACGACCAGTTCCCGCTCGTCGTCTGGCAGACCGGTAGCGGCACCCAGAGCAACATGAACGTCAACGAAGTGATCGCCGGGCGCGCCAACGAGCTGGCTGGCAAGGGCCGAGGTGGCAAGGCGCCGGTACACCCCAACGACCACGTCAACCGTTCGCAGAGCTCCAACGACTGCTTCCCCACCGCCATGCACATCGCGGCCGCCCAGGCGGTGCACGACAAACTGCTGCCGGCGATCGCCGAACTCTCGGCGGGCCTGGCCGAGCTGTCGGCGCGTCATCAGCACCTGGTCAAGACCGGCCGTACCCACATGATGGATGCCACGCCCATCACCTTCGGCCAGGAAGTCTCGGCGTTCGTCGCCCAGCTCGACTATGCCCAGCGTGCCATTCGCGCCAGCCTGCCGGCGGTGTGCGAACTGGCCCAGGGCGGGACTGCGGTGGGCACCGGGCTCAATGCCCCGCACGGCTTCGCCGAGGCGATCGCCGCGGAACTTGCGGCGCTCTCGGGCCTGCCCTTCGTCACCGCGCCGAACAAGTTCGCCGCCCTGGCCGGCCATGAGCCGCTGACCACCCTGGCCGGATCGCTCAAGACCCTGGCCGTGGCCTTGATGAAGATCGCCAATGACCTGCGCCTGCTCGGCTCCGGTCCGCGTGCAGGGCTGGCCGAGGTGCGCCTGCCGGCCAACGAGCCGGGCAGCTCGATCATGCCGGGCAAGGTCAATCCCACCCAGTGCGAGGCCCTGTCGATGCTGGCCTGCCAGGTACTGGGCAATGACGCGGCGATCGGCTTCGCTGCAAGTCAGGGGCATCTGCAGTTGAACGTGTTCAAGCCGGTGATCATCCACAACCTGCTGCAATCGATCGAGCTGCTGGCCGATGGCTGCCGCAACTTCCAGCAGCACTGCGTGGCCGGCATCGAGCCGGATGCCGAGCAAATGGCCGCGCACTTGGAGCGCGGGCTGATGCTGGTGACCGCGCTCAACCCGCACATCGGTTACGACAAGGCCGCCGAGATTGCCAAGAAGGCCTACAGCGAGGGCAAGACGTTGCGTGAAGCGGCGTTGGAGCTCAACTACCTGACCAACGAGCAGTTCGACCAGTGGGTACGGCCAGAGAACATGCTGGCGCCTGGCGCCAAAGGCTGACTGCCTGGCCGTGCAAACAGGTGTGCGCCAGCCCTCTTTTTAGGCGCTGGCGCAGCCTGCGATGGGCGGCACGGCCGCCCCACGCTCACTGAACCTGAGCCAGCCGCGCCCGCCGCGCGCGCCAGCCGGCCACCAGGGAAGGCCCCACCGCCACCAAGGCCGACCCCAGCACCACCGTCACCGCCCCGAAGTATCCCAGGGCGTTGATGTCTTCAGCCTGCACGTAGTCCGGCCACAGCACGGCCGCCGCCGCCACGGCAACGAACGTCACCAAAGGTGTCAGGGCCAGGGTCGCGCTCACCCGCGAAGCCTCCCAATGGGCCAGTGCCTCGGCAAACGCCCCGTACGCCACCAGGGTATTGAGGCAGCACGCCAGCAACAGCCAGCCTTGCAGCGGGCTCAGTTGCAGCGCCTCCAAGGGATGCGCCCAGGGCATCAGCAACAGCGCGCAGCACAGGTACATCACCATCATCACCTGCTGGGAATGCCAGACAGTCAGCAGTTGCTTCTGGCTAAGGGCATAGAACACCCAGATGCTCGTGGCCAGCAGAATGGTCAGCACGCCGGTGGTATAGACACCCAACGAGGTCAGCAGCTCTTCGAGCCGCTGGTTGAAGAACAACCCGAAACCGGCCAGCAGCACCAGCAGCCCGATCCCCTGCCCCAGGCTGAAGCGCTCCTTGAACACGAAGACGCTGGCCACCAGCAACAGCACCGGGCCGATCTGCACCACCAATTGGGCGGTGCCAGGGCTGAGCAGATTGAGCCCGATCAGGTACAACACGTAGTTGCCCATCAAGCCGAAAACGGCCACGGCGACCAGGCCTGCGCCCTTGCGTCCAAGTTTGCTGACCGCCGGCAAGCGCCGATTGGCCGCCAGCCAGGCGAACAGCAGGCAGCCGGAGACCGTGAGGCGGTACCACGTGACGGTGATCGGGTCCATCACCTGCAAGACTTGCTTGAGCTTGATCGGCAGGATGCCCCAGAGAAACGCGGTCAGCAGTGCCAGGAACAGGCCGTAGCCCCAGCGTCCGGAAGAAATGTGCATAGCGTCCTCGAATCAGGCCCTGCGGGTGGGGGTGCTGGAAATTCTAAGGGCTTGGAGTACCGGACTGGTGAAAAGTCGCGGGAAAAGAATTCATCGAGTCATTCCCTAGGGGCATGCCAAGGAGGACATTCCTCGGGTACACCCACAGGTATTGCGGCGTCATTGAGCGCACCGGAGAACTACGTGGGGCCTCGCCCCTCACCGGCATTGTGCCGCTCTTAAGACTTGCGCAATCCCTGTGGCCGGGTTTACCCGCGAAAAGGCAGAGCAGCCAGTCAATCACTTGCTGGATTTATGGAATGCCGCCTCCAGCGCCTCGTTGATGGTCTTGAGCACCTTCACCCGCGCCCAACGCTTGTCGTTGGCCTCGACCAAGGTCCAAGGGGCGATCTCAGTGCTGGTGCGGTCGACCATGTCCCCCACCGCGTCGACGTACAGGCCCCATTTGTCGCGGTTACGCCAGTCGTCCTCGGTGATCTTGTAGCGCTTGAACGGGATCTGCTCGCGCTCCTCGAAGCGCTCCAGTTGGGTCTGCTGGTCGATCGCCAGCCAGAACTTCACCACCACGATGCCGGCGTTGCTCAGTTGCTCCTCGAAATCGTTGATCTCGCCATAGGCGCGCATCCAGTCCGCTGGCGTGCAGAACCCCTCAACCCGCTCCACCAGTACCCGGCCATACCAAGAGCGGTCGAAGATGGTGAACTTGCTCCGCGTCGGGATGTGTCGCCAGAAGCGCCAGAGGTACGGCTGGGCGCGCTCCTCCTCGGTGGGTGCGGCGACTGGTACGATGCGGTACTGGCGAGGGTCGAGCGCCGCGGCCACCCGGCGGATCGCCCCGCCCTTGCCTGCCGCGTCATTGCCTTCGAACACCGCCACCAACGCATGACGACGCATCTGTTTATGACGCAACAGGCCCGCCAGGCGTGCTTGTTCGGTGACCAGTTGCTCCTGGTAGTCGGATTTGTCCAGGCGGCGACTCAGGTCCAGCGCTCCGAGCAGGCTCTTCTGGTCGATGCTGCGCCCCAAAGGCGCGACGTTGCCCTTGTGCTTGCTGCTGGGCTCGTTGGCCAGCGCCGCCTGCAGGCTTTCGAGCAGGATGCGCCCCACCGCCAGGCTGCGGTAGCACGGATCGACACCCTCGATCACATGCCAGGGCGCGTAGTCGCGACTGGTACGCCGCAACACGCGCTCGCCGAAACGCACGAAGCGGTCGTAGGTTTGCGATTGCTGCCAGTCCAGCGGGCTGATGCGCCAGCTGTGCAGAGGGTCGTCCTTGAGCGCCTTTAGCCGGGCCTTCATCTGCTTCTTGGAGAGATGGAACCAGAACTTGATGATCAGCGCGCCCTCGTCGCAGAGCATCTGCTCCAGGCGCTCGGCGCCGGTGATGGCCTGGTCGAGCACCGCATCCTTGAACAGACCATGGACCCGCCCCTGGAGCATCTGGCTGTACCAATTGCCGAAGAACACCCCCATGCGCCCTTTCGGCGGCAACGCCCGCCAGTAGCGCCAGGCCGGTGGACGGGCCAGCTCCTCGTCGGTTTGCTGGTCGAAGGTGCGCACCTCGATCAGGCGCGGGTCCATCCACTCGTTGAGCAGCTTGACTGTCTCGCCCTTGCCCGCACCCTCGATGCCATTGATCAGCACGATCACCGGAAAGCGCGCCTGCTGCTTGAGTTCGTACTGGGCTTCGAGCAGCGCCTCGCGCAGGGCGGGTACTTCGGCCTCGAAAGCCTCCTTGTCGATGCTGTGACCAATCTCGGCGGATTCGAACATGACTTGCCTTGGCTCCTTCAATGGATAACCAAGACTAGCGGATTGTGCGCAAGGCTTCAGGCCCAATCACAATACCCGCCCGCTTTCATTGGGTCGGCGCAGCGACAAGCCGTCAAATGGCTTAAAATCGCCCTCCCGCGACATGCTGAAGCCAACCATGCCTGACACACATCTGCACCATGCCCAGATCGACTGGGACGACCAAGGCCGCCCCCACTCGCGGCAGTACGACGACGTCTATTTCTCCAAGAACGAAGGCATCGAGGAAACCCAGCATGTCTTCCTCGAGCAGACCCAACTGCGCGATCGCTTCGCCGCCCTGGCGCCGCATGACTGCCTGGTGATCGGCGAGACCGGCTTCGGCACGGGCATGAACTTCTACTGCGCCTGGCAGTTGTTCGCCGAACACGCCCCGCTGGAGGCGCGCCTGCATTTTGTCAGCGTCGAGAAGTATCCGCTCACCCGCGAAGACCTCGCCCGTGCAGTGCAACTGTGGCCGCAGCTCGAACCCTACTGGCAGCCGCTGCTGGCACAGTACGTGGCCGTGCACGGCGGCTTTCAGCAGTTCAGCTTCGACAATGGCCGGGTAACCCTGACCCTGATGGTGGGCGACGCCCTGGAGCAATTGCCCCAGCTCGACGCGCAGGTCGACGTGTGGTTCCTCGACGGCTTCGCCCCGGCGAAGAACCCCGACATGTGGACGCCGGAGCTGTTCGCGCAACTGGCCCGGCTGTCACGACCGGGCACCACCCTGGGCACCTTCACCACCACTGGCTGGGTACGTCGCGGCCTGATCGCCGCAGGCTTTGTCATGCGCAAGGTGCCGGGCATCGGCAAGAAATGGGAAGTCATGCACGGCCAGTTCCAGGGCTGGCCCGCCGAGCAACCCGCCCCTGCCGAACCCGAGCCCTGGTACGCCCGCCCTGCACCGGCACAAGGCCCGCGGCACGCCCTGGTGATCGGTGCCGGCCTTGCCGGTAGCGCCACTGCCGCCAGCCTCGCGGCTCGTGGCTGGCAGGTCAGCGTGCTGGAGCGCCACGACGCCCCGGCCCAAGAAGCCTCGGGCAACCCCCAGGGCGTGCTGTACCTGAAACTTTCGGCCCACGGCACGACGCTGTCGCAGATGATCCTCTCGGGCTTCGGCTACACCCGCCGCTGGCTGCAACAGCTGCAACGCGGCCAGGACTGGGACGCCTGCGGCGTGCTGCAACTGGCCTTCGACGACAAGGAAGCACAGCGCCAGGCCAAGCTGGCTGAGGCCTTCGACAGTACCTTGCTGCACGTACTCGATCAGGCCCAGGCTGAGTCTGTCGCAGGCGTTGCACTGCCTGCCGGTGGGCTGTTCTATCCCGAAGGCGGCTGGGTGCATCCGCCTGCGCTGTGCCAGGCGCAGTTGCAGCATCCGCGCATCGAGTTGTTGACGCACCGGGATGTGATCGAACTGCGCAAAGTCGATGGCCGTTGGCAAGCCTGGGACGGCGAGCGTCTGCTGGCCAGCGCGCCGGTGGTGGTGCTCGCTGGCGCCGCCGAGGTCCGCCGCTTCGACGCCTGCGCCGCGCTGCCGCTCAAGCGTATTCGCGGGCAGATCACCCGGCTGCCGGCCACCGAGGCCAGCCGCGCCTTGCGCACCGTGGTGTGCGCGGAAGGCTATGTCGCGCCCCCGCGTGGCGATGAACACACCTTGGGCGCAAGCTTCGACTTTCATAACGACGACCTGGCACCGACTGTCGCC
This sequence comes from Pseudomonas sp. NY15354, assembly GCF_048068075.1. Taxonomy (NCBI): domain Bacteria; kingdom Pseudomonadati; phylum Pseudomonadota; class Gammaproteobacteria; order Pseudomonadales; family Pseudomonadaceae; genus Pseudomonas; species Pseudomonas sp. NY15354. The sequence continues at coordinate 6,871 of NZ_JBLUPV010000025.1, read as the reverse complement.
GAACACCAGGACAACCTGGCCCTGCTCGATGAAATCTCCACGGACCTGGCCGAGCGGCTGAATACCAGCATGCTGGACCCCGCCCAACTGCAAGGCCGCGCGGCATTTCGCTGCACAAGCCCGGACTACCTGCCCATCGTTGGGCCGGTGGCGGACGCGCAAGCGTTCACCGAAGCCTATGCGGTGCTGGCCAAAGACGCGCGACAGGTACCCGACACGCCCTGTCCTTGGCTGGACGGGTTGTACGTGAACAGCGGCCATGGCTCGCGCGGGTTGATCACCGCGCCTTTGAGCGGCGAACTGGTGGCGGCCTGGGTGTGCGGCGAACCACTGCCGCTGCCACGGGCAGTCGCGCAGGCATGTCATCCGAATCGGTTTGCGTTGCGCCGGTTGATTCGCGGCAAGTAGCCGCTTGGCGGCCCAGCGCAGGCTTTCGCCCCCCTCCTGCAGGCGCTGGCGAAGCCAGCGAGGGTGCGCAGCAGGCCCGCCCCCATATAACAGATTGATCTAAAACTCTCGCAACCCCCATGGGTCAGTTCCTTATGTGCCTCATTTCGGGGCGCATATTCCCCAACGGCAAAACCGGTAAGGACCTATGTGCGGATTAGCAGGAGAGTTACGTTTCACCCCCATCGACCAAGCCCCTCGCCCGGCGGACCTCGCCGCAGTGGAGCGCATCACCCACCACCTGGCGCCTCGCGGCCCCGACGCCTGGGGCTTTCATAGCCAAGGCCCGATCGCCCTCGGTCACCGGCGCCTGAAGATCATGGACCTGTCCGATGGCTCGGCGCAGCCCATGGTCGACAACACCCTGGGCTTGTCGATGGTCTTCAATGGCGCCATCTACAACTACCCCGAACTACGCGAAGAGCTCAAAGCCTTGGGCTACAGCTTCTTCTCCGACGGCGACACCGAAGTGCTGCTCAAGGGCTATCACGCCTGGGGCGCAGCCTTGCTGCCCAAGCTCAACGGCATGTTCGCCCTGGCCATCTGGGAGCGCGACGCCCAGCGCCTGTTCCTGGCCCGCGACCGCCTTGGTGTCAAACCCTTGTACCTGTCGCGCAACGGCGAGCGCCTGCGCTTCGCCTCCACATTGCCCGCGTTGCTCAAAGGCGGTGATATCGATCCGATGATCGATCCGGTGGCACTCAACCACTACCTGAACTTCCACGCCGTGGTGCCCGCGCCTCGTACCCTGCTGGCCAACGTGCAGAAGCTCGAACCCGGTACCTGGATGCGGATCGACCGCCACGGCGAGGTGCAGCGAGAGACCTGGTGGCAACTGCACTACGGTCCTCGTGCGGATGAGCAGCACCTGGACCTGGAGGACTGGACCACACGCGTGCTCGACGCCACCCGCGATGCCGTGGCGATCCGTCAACGGGCGGCGGTGGATGTCGGCGTGCTGCTCTCCGGCGGTGTCGACTCGAGCCTGCTGGTCGGCCTGTTGCGCGAGGTAGGCGTGGACGACCTCTCGACCTTCTCCATCGGCTTCGAAGATGCCGGCGGCGAGCGGGGTGACGAGTTTCAGTATTCAGACCTGATCGCCCGTCACTACGGCACGCGCCACCATCAATTGCGCATCGACGAGCGCGAGATCATCGAACAGCTGCCGGCGGCGTTCCGCGCCATGAGCGAGCCGATGGTCAGCCACGATTGCATCGCCTTCTACCTGCTCTCGCGGGAGGTGGCCAAGCACTGCAAAGGCGTGCAGAGCGGTCAGGGCGCCGACGAGCTGTTCGCCGGCTATCACTGGTACCCGCAGGTCGATGGCGCCGACGACGCCTATGAGGCGTATCGCACGGCCTTCTTCGACCGCGACCATGCCGAATACCGCGATACGGTCCAGGCCCCCTGGCTGCTGGAAAGCGACGCGGCCGGCGAGTTCGTCCGCGAGCATTTCGCCCGCCCTGGCGCCAGCGAGGCGGTAGACAAAGCCCTGCGTCTGGACAGTACCGTGATGCTGGTGGACGACCCTGTCAAACGCGTCGACAACATGACCATGGCCTGGGGCCTGGAAGCGCGCACGCCGTTTCTCGATTACCGCCTGGCGGAGCTGTCGGCGCGCATCCCGGGCCGCTTCAAATTGCCCGACGGTGGCAAGCAGGTGCTCAAGGCGGCCGCACGGCGGGTGATTCCCCACGAGGTGATCGATCGTAAGAAGGGGTATTTCCCGGTGCCGGGCTTGAAGCACCTGCAAGGCGCCACCTTGGGCTGGGTCCGTGAGCTGCTCACTGACCCGACCCAGGACCGAGGCTTGTTCAACCCCGCCATGCTCGATCGCCTGCTGAGCAATCCTCAAGGTCAACTGACGCCGCTGCGGGGCTCCAAGCTGTGGCAACTGGCCGCCCTGAATCTCTGGCTCAGCGAACAAGGAATCTGACCGATGAAAGCGCAAACAGCCTACGGCCAGCGCCTGCTTCGTGGGCAAGCGCCCTCCTACGAGCGCCTGCAAGCACAGTTGGCCGGTGATGGCAGCGAACCCCACGGCCAACCCCGCGCTGTGCATTGCGGCTGGGGGCGGCTGCTGATCGGCCATACCTACCCGGACCCGACCCTGCTCGCCGAGGCACTGCTCGACGAGCGTCCAGGAGAACGGGACATCGCCCTCTATGTGGCAGCCCCCCAGCAAGTGCTGGCCCAGGCCCCGCAACAGCTGTTTCTCGACCCTTCGGACACGCTGCGCCTGTGGTTCACCGACTACCGTCCGGCGCAACGGGTGTTCCGCGGATTTCGCATTCGCCGGGCCCAGGCCGACGCCGACTGGCACGCCATCAACGCCCTCTACCAAGGCCGCGGCATGCTGCCGGTCAACCCCGAGCTGCTCACCCCTCATCACCTGGGAGGCCCGGTGTACTGGCTAGCCGAGGATGAAGAGACCGGCACGGTGATCGGCAGCGTCATGGGCCTGAACCACAGCAAGGCCTTCGATGACCCCGAGCATGGCAGCAGCCTGTGGTGCCTGGCCGTTGACCCGCAATGCACCCGTCCAGGCGTCGGTGAAGTGCTGGTGCGTCATCTGGTCGAGCATTTCATGAGCCGCGGCCTGGCCTACCTGGATCTGTCGGTGCTGCACGACAATCGCCAGGCCAAGCGCCTTTACAAGAAGCTGGGCTTTCGCAACCTGCCGACCTTCGCGGTCAAGCGCAAGAATGGCATCAACCAGACGCTGTTCCTCGGCCCCGGGCCAGAGGCGTCGCTCAACCCCTACGCCCGTCTGATCGTCGACGAAGCCTATCGGCGTGGGATTGACGTGCAGGTCGACGATGCCAGCGCCGGTCTGTTCACCCTGAGCCTGGGCGGGCGCAGGGTCCGCTGCAGGGAGTCGCTGAGTGACCTGACCAGCGCCGTGAGCATGACGCTGTGCCAGGACAAACGCCTCACCCAGCACGTCCTGGACGCGGCAGGCCTGAGAGTCCCCGTGCAACAGCTGGCCGGCAACGCCGACGACAACCAGGCCTTTCTTGAAGAGCACGGCGCGGTGGTGGTCAAGCCGGTGGACGGTGAACAAGGCCAGGGCGTGGCGGTCAACCTGGGGAGCGTCGAGGAGATCGACCAGGCCATCGAGCAAGCCCGTCGCTTCGACAGCCGGGTCCTGCTGGAAAGCTTCCATCCCGGCCTGGACCTGCGCATCGTGGTCATCGGTTTCGAAGTGGTGGCAGCAGCGATCCGTCACCCGGCCCAGGTGATCGGCGACGGCAAGCACAGTATCAAGGCCTTGATCGAAGCCCAGTCCCGTCGACGCCAGGCCGCCACTGGAGGCGAAAGCCGTATCCCGCTGGATGAGGAAACCGAACGCACCCTGCGCGGCTCAGGGCTGAGCTACGACAGTGTGTTGCCGGCAGGGCAGCGCCTTGCCGTGCGCCGCACCGCCAATCTGCACACCGGTGGCACGCTCGAAGACGTGACCGAACGCCTGCACCCCGTACTGGCCGATGCGGCGGTGCGTGCCGCGCGCGCCTTGGACATCCCCGTGGTAGGCCTGGACCTGATGGTGCGCGATGCCGAGCACCCGGATTACGTGATCATCGAAGCCAATGAGCGGGTCGGCCTGGCCAATCACGAACCGCAACCCACCGCCGAGCGCTTCGTCGACCTGCTCTTTCCCCATAGCCGGGCTCCGACGTGAAACCGTGCACAAGGTAAACCTGCTCCCATTGGGCTCGGCGCGGCTCTGTGGGAGCGGGTTTACCCGCGAAGAGAACAGCGCCAACCCAAGGAGTACCTGATGTCTAACGGACACCCCGAACCTGACCTCGATTACCTCAAACGCGTGCTGCTGGAAATGCTCGCCATCCCCAGCCCCACCGGCTTCACCGATACCATCGTGCGCTACGTGGCCGAACGCCTGGACGAGCTGGGCATCCCCTTCGAGCTGACCCGCCGCGGCACCATCCGCGCCACGCTCAAAGGCCGCCAAAACACCCCCGACCGCGCCGTCTCGGCGCATTTGGACACCATCGGTGCCAGTGTGCGCCAGTTGCAAGACAACGGACGTCTGGCCCTGGCCCCGGTGGGCTGCTGGTCCAGCCGCTTCGCCGAAGGCAGCCGCGTCAGCGTGTTCACCGACACTGGTGTGTATCGCGGTAGCGTGCTGCCGCTGATGGCGAGCGGGCACGCCTTCAACACTGCCATCGATCAGATGCCGATCAGTTGGGAGCATGTGGAAGTGCGCCTGGACGCTTACTGCGCCACACGTGCCGACTGCGAGTCATTGGGCATTGCCATCGGCGATTTCGTCGCCTTCGATCCACTGCCGGAATTCACTGAAAGCGGCCATATCAGCGCCCGACACCTGGACGACAAGGCCGGCGTGGCGGCTCTGCTGGCAGCGCTCAAGGCTGTAGTGGAATGCGGCCAGCAACCGTTGATCGACTGCCATCCGCTGTTCACCATCACCGAGGAGACGGGCTCTGGCGCCGCAGCGGCGTTACCGTGGGACGTGAGCGAGTTCGTCGGCATCGACATCGCTCCGGTGGCGCCCGGGCAGGCCTCCAGCGAGCATGCCGTGAGCGTAGCCATGCAGGACTCATCAGGCCCTTACGACTACCACCTCTCGCGTCACCTTCTGAAACTGGCCGGTGATCAGGACCTGCCGGTACGCCGGGACCTCTTCCGCTATTACTTCAGCGATGCCCACTCTGCCGTCACGGCCGGGCACGATATCCGCACGGCGCTGGTCGCCTTTGGCTGCGATGCCACTCATGGATACGAGCGCACCCATATCGATAGCCTGGCAGCCCTCAGTCGCCTGTTGGCCGGCTACCTGCTCAGCCCACCGGTGTTCGCCAGCGACTCGCAGCCCGCCAATGCGTCGCTCGAGCGCTTCAGCCACCAGTTGGAGCACGATGCGCAGATGGAAAGCGACACGCGGGTGCCGGCAGTGGACAGCCTGGTCGGCAACAAGGCTTGAGCCACCCGGAGAGAGAGCCCCTGCGCCGCGATCGGGCGGCGCAGCCACCACAGGCAAGAGGCGCACGATTGGCGTAGCATGCCTTCTCCCAGACAAGATCCTGTAACCATGCTGATTCCCTACGACCAACTCGAAGCCGAAACCCTCACCCGTCTGATCGAGGACTTCGTCACCCGCGACGGCACCGACAACGGTGACGACACGCCCCTGGAAACCCGCGTCCTGCGCGTGCGCCAGGCACTGGCCAAAGGTCAGGCGTTCATTCTGTTCGATCTTGAAAGCCAGCAATGCCAGTTGCTGGCCAAGCACGAGGTACCCAGGGAGCTATTCGACTGATCGCTTGCCCTGCAGCCGCGCTGCCAGGGCTTGCTTGACGCTCTCGCTGATCTCTTCACGGTTTACCGTGATATGGGCAGGTGCCTGGATGCCCAGGCGCACCTGCTCCCCCCCTTGCACGGACAACACCCGGATCGTGATGTCGTCCCGGATCTTGATCGCCTGTCCTACCTGACGCCCTATCACCAGCATGTCTGACTCTCCCATCCAACGGAAAACCAGAGACTGCCTCGGGCCCCTTCAAACGTACAACGTTACGCCAAGGGAATAGACGCATCCCACACAAAAGAGCGATTCCACCTACAGCCCCACCGACTTCAGCCTTGTTGCAACCGTGGCCCGAAGACAATCAGGGTTGCGCCGGCCACGCAGAGCAGAGCCCCTAGCCAGTCACTGGTCATTGGCCGCGCCCGCTCCACCAAGGCCAGCCAGAGCAACGAGGAAACGATGTAGATCCCGCCATAGGCGGCATAGGCACGGCCGGCGTAAGCCGCTTCGACACGGGTGAGAATCAGGCCGAACACCGTCAGACTGGCCAGCGCCGGCAATACCCACCACGCGCTCTTGCCCAGGCGCAGCCACAGATAAAATGCATAGCAGCCGCCAATCTCAAACAACGCCGCCAAAAAAAACCACAGATAATTGATCACACTTGCCCCCCTGCCCATTGAACGGCACATAGCATAACGGAGACGGCGAATCGTGCGCTGCGATCAGGCTTCTCGTCTCCTCGCAGCCGTCGAGGAGCTCAGGCCAGTTCGATGTCTAATTCAGGATTCAATGCGAGCAACGCGTGCAATAGCGTGATGTCATCCGTGGGATCAGCGCCTCTATTGCTTGGGGAATACAATATTCCGGTGACCTTCACTTCTTTCGTCATCGAAAAATGTATTTTGGCGCAGGGGCGGGTCACGACCAGTACTTCGTTGTAATCCGAAAAAGACCCCTGACTTCGGGTGTGGTGCAATATCTCGAACGGTGGTTCGATGTGTCTGAAACCACCCGCCCACATTGAATCGCCCCTGGTTTCGTAGACACCTCCAAGCCTCATAATGAGGCCCAAATAGGAGGTGCCATGAGTCGTCAGCGTTACCCCGAAGAATTCAAGATCGAAGCGGTCAA
>NZ_JBLUPV010000024.1:0-70992 GCF_048068075.1 Pseudomonas sp. NY15354 | reverse complement strand
AACGATGCATCGCCGATGGTAGTGTGGGGCTTCCCCATGTGAGAGTAGGTCATCGTCAAGATTCATTTCGCAAAACCCCTATCTGCGCGAGCAGGTAGGGGTTTTGTCTTTGCGGCGCTGAAACTGTGCCGGGGCATCCTGGTCCCCTCAGCCTCGCGCCAGTTCTGCCAGGTGTGCGGTAGCCTCTTCGCTCTTGAGCACCAACACGTCGCCTTCCAGCGCGTCGAGCACTACTTCCGAGGTATTTCCGATCAAGGCACCGGAAATGCCTGTGCGTGCCACAGTGCCAATGACAGTCATCACTGCATCGAGTTGTTTCTCGGTGTAAGGGATCAGAACGTCCGCCGGACCTTCGGCAATGTGCAGGTGGTCGTCAGGAATGTCGAATTCTGCCTGGAAGGCTTTGCATGCTTCGCGATACCGCTGCTCGATGGTTTCGGAGAGTTGGTAAGTCGGATCAGACGCCGAAAGCATGGGGGAGGGGTGAGCCGTGATGACGTGCAGGTCACCCTTGGCCAGGCCGGCAATGGCATAGCCATGGTCGATGATGCTGGCATGCAGACGCCTATGGTCTTCATCGTTATTGCCTACATCGACCGCGGCAAGGATCGCGCCTCCGGTCCATGGGCGCTCGTTCTTGACCATCAGCACCGCACAAGGGCAATAGCGCAGCAGTTTCCAGTCCGTGGGGGTCAGCAGCGCCTTGCGCAGTGGGTTGTCTGGGCGGTGTTCCTTGATGACCAGTTCGCACCCTTCGGCTTGCTGCACTTCGATGATGGATTCATGCAGGCTTTCATGCCAGGTCTGTTCATGGGTGACGTTGTCATACCCGTCATCGTGTAACTGGCTGCCAAGCAGGCTGAGCAGAGCGCTGTGGTCCTGGCGCTTGTCGCACATCAATAAGTGCAGGCGTGCGCCGGTCACCCCTGCGATGAGCTTGGCGCGCGTCAAGGCGCGACTGTGGGCGTGTTCGGGGTCTAGGACGACGAGGATGCTGCGGACGGCTTGCATGGGCATGAACTCCCTTGGTAGATGGCGGCCAGTGCCTGACTATAGTCGGCATCCCGCGCAGTGCCGCTTGACATGTATCAGCATAGTCTCTGGCGATCGACGCCACCCCCGGTATAATTGCCGTCCTGCCGTTGGCCTGTAGTTGTGAGCCTTATGTCCCTGATTCCCGAAATCGATGCCTTCCTCGGCTGTCCTACCCCTGACGCTTGGATCGAAGCGGCACTCGCCGACCAGGAAACCTTGTTGATCGACCACAAGAACTGTGAATTCAAGGCCGCCAGCACGGCGTTGAGCCTGATCGCCAAGTACAACACTCATCTTGACCTGATCAACATGATGTCGCGCCTGGCCCGTGAGGAACTGGTGCACCATGAGCAAGTCCTGCGGCTGATGAAGCGCCGTGGCGTTCCCTTGCGACCCGTCTCGGCGGGGCGTTATGCGTCTGGGTTGCGGCGTCTGGTACGGGCTCACGAGCCGGTCAAACTGGTCGATACTCTGGTGGTCGGTGCTTTCATCGAGGCCCGTAGTTGCGAGCGTTTTGCGGCGCTGGTGCCGCATCTGGACGAAGAGCTCGGCACGTTCTATCACGGTCTGCTCAAGAGCGAGGCGCGCCACTACCAAGGCTATCTGAAGCTGGCTCACCAGTATGGTGATGCTGCGCAGATCGCTCGCGTCGTTGAGCAGGTGCGTGAGGCCGAGGTAGAGCTGATCTGTTCTCCGGACCAGGAACTACGCTTTCACAGCGGTATTCCCATGGCCAGGGCGGCCTGAACGGTCGTTTGACCGGGGTGGGTCAGCGGCGCTGGCCCAGCAAAAGCCCAATCACCAACCCCACTCCCGCCGAGATCGCCACCGTCTGCCACGGATGTCCGCCCATGTAGTGCTCGGCAGCCTCCATCGCAGGCTGCGCCTTGCCGCGCAAGGTGCTGGCCGCCTGACGGGCCTGACGCAGCTTCAGGGCAATCTGGGCGCGTAGGGTATCGGCCTCGTCGCCCACCAGTGCAGCGCTATCCTGGAGCAGCCGTTCCGACTCTTCGATCAAGGCCTGCAGTTCGCTGAAGACTTGGTCCTTGATTTGTTCGTTGTCGCTGGGTGCGGCAGTTTTCCTGGCCATGAAGGTGTCCTCGATCGTTGGGGCTTGAGCAATGGATGCTGCACCGGGCGGAAAGTTGCGGCGGGTACCGGTTGCTCGCCGCTACAGTGTAAGATAGCGGCCATTTTCAAGCGGTAGGTAATCCCATGAGTTTCAATCTGGCCAACAGAAGCTTCGAGGAACGGGCACAGATCGAGGCAGAGAAGTCCCGGCTGTTCGAGCATTGGCAGAACAACCTTGGCAAGGCCAAGGGCGAGGCAGCCCGGCTGATCGGCGAGAAGCCGCGGCGCAAGGGCAAATGGGCGGAATGGGTGCGCGCCGAACTCGATGGCATGTCGCCTCCTGAGTTCGCCAACATGGTGCGTAGCGAAGTCAACAAGATGATGGCCGCGGCCAGCGGCAACCGCTGATCCATGCCGTTTGCGCGATCACCAGGTCGCGCTGCCGACAGCGGGCAGGTCGAGCTTGCCCTTGTCGGTGAAACGCACCGTCCCCAAGGGGCCGCCAGCCATCTTGCCTTGCAGCACGTAGGGCAACCCCTGCAATGAGCCCAATTGTCCCAAGCCGTAGGCTTGTCGCACCATGGCAAAGGCCGTGATGCTCATGGGCACCACGATCACGGCTTCATCATACCGGCCGATATGGCCTTTCTGGTCGCTGACACCGGCGGCGAGAGGCTGATCATTGACCTCTAGCTTGAGCGCTATACCGTTGAAATCGACAGGCGTCTCGTTGGGGTTTTGCACGCGAATCTTCACGGCTATGCGCATTTCCAGTTCCGCGGACGGAAGTGGTTCGATCCCGACGACGCTGATGTTCAACGGATCACGCGCCTGAAACAGGGCGCAGGCATTGAGGGTGCAGGCCAGCAGGGGAATCAGCCAGAAACGCGGGCGGGTGGTCATGGCAGTGAGCCTTGGCGTGACGATCGAGTCCGCAGTGTGGCAAAAGCCTGGGGACGTTGAAAGGCCATGTGCATCAAGGCTCCATGAAAGCTACCCGCAAGTCCTCGGCAAAGGCTTGCTGCGCCTCACCCGGTGCCTGGGCGCGATGCCGGGCGAGGGTGAAGGACACGCTGAAGTCCAAGTCAGGATCCAGCGCTCGCAACAGCCCGTGCGTCTCCCAGGGTTCGGCGCAATGGCGGGGCAGGTAGCCGATGTGGCGACCCGAAAGAATGAACGTCAAGGCACTGTCGATCTGCTCCGCCAGGGCTGAGCTGCGACGGCTCTGGAAGGGCTCGCCCGCCTTGAGGAAGCGGTAGGGGTGACGGACCTGGTCGGCTTCGAGCAGATCCTCGCCCGATACCTCTAATACCGCGAACAACGGATGCCCCTTGCCGCAATACAGCCGTTGGGTTTCGTTGAACAGCGGCTGGTAGTCGAACGCGGCCTGGCTGCCGGAGAAGTAGCTGATGGCATAGTCCAGGCGCTGCTCCAGAAGCAGCCGCTCGAGCTCAGCCGGCGGCGCGCTGATCAACTCCAGTTGCACGGACTCCTCGCGTTGGCGAAAGCGCGCGATGGCATTGGCCAGGCGGAGTGTGACGTTGTCGTCCTGGTTCTCGGCCATGCCGATGCGCACTGACCCTAGCAGCCGGCCGCCTACACCGTTGGCCTGCTGGCGGAACTGCTCGATCTGCACCAGCAACTCCCGGGTGGCCTTGAGCAGCAGTTCGCCCTTTTCGGTCAGGTGAAAGCCCCCCTTGCCGCGACTGCACAGGCGATACCCCAGACGGGTCTCAAGGCGCCCCATCTGCTGGCTGATGCTGGGTTGGCTCAGGCCCAGCACACCCTGGGCGGCACTGAAGCCACCGGCCTCGACTACAGTGACGAACAGCCGCAGCAGGTGCAGGTCCGGGTCGTGCAGTTGTCCGAGCATTACATCACTCCTGGTGAATGTCAGCTTTGCAAACTTGCGATTTTTGCAATGTAACCCGGCTGGCATGCTGGCGGCATCCACTCATTTGCCGAGGTGTTCGCCATGCGTCGATCGCTGTGTCTGCTGTCCCTGGTCCTGGCTTTGCCGCTCCAGGCTGAAGAGAAGGTCGTCAACCTCTACAGCTGGGCCGACTATGTCGCTGAGCAGACGCTCAAGCGGTTCGAGCAGGAGACCGGCTACAAGGTGCGCTACGACACCTTCGACACACCCGAGGTGCTAGAGACCAAACTGCTCACCGGCGGCAGCGGCTATGACGTGGTGGTGCCTTCGTCCACGGTGCTGGCCAGGGCACTCAAGGCCAATGCGTTGCAGCCGTTGCAGGCCCAGGACATGCCCGGCTACAGCAACCTCGACCCGGACCTGCTGGCCAAACTGGCCGAGACCGATCCTGGCAACCGTTATGCGGTGCCCTACACCTGGGGCACGCTGGGTTTGGGCGTGAACGTCGAGGCGGTGCGCCAACGCCTGGGCGACGTACCGCTGGACAGTCTTGATCTGCTGTTCAAACCCGAATACGCCAGCCGCCTGAAAGGCTGTGGTATCGCCTTGCCGGATTCGCCCCAGGAAGTGATCGGCGTGACCCTCAATTACCTGGGCAAGGACCCATACAGTCAGAACAAGTCCGACCTCGATGCCGCCCAGGCCTTGTTGCGCCAACTGCAGCCCTCGGTGAGCTATGTGGCCAACGGCCGGCAGATCAACGACCTGGCCAACGGCAGCATATGCCTGGCACTGACCTACAACGGTGACGCGGCCATGGCCGCGGATCAGGCGCGTCGTGCCGGCAAGGCCTTCGAAGTGATCTACCGCATCCCGCGCGAGGGCACCTTGGTGTGGCAGGACAACCTGGTCATTCCCAAGGATGCGCCGCACCCAGAGGCTGCCCGGGCCTTCATCGCCTTCATGCTGCGTCCTGAATCCGTGGCCGAGCTCACCAATACGCTGTTCTTCGCCAATGCCAATCAAGCCGCTACGCCATTGGTGGACGATGCCGTGCGCAACGACCCGGACATCTATCCCTCCGCGGAGGTCCGCCAGCGTCTGTATGGCGACCGAGGCATGGCGTTGTCCGACCTGCGCCAGCGCAACCGGATGTGGACTGCGTTTCGCAGCCGTCAGTAACGAATAACGACAACCAGGAGCCCGACCGTGGAACACGCCCACAACAATGACCAGGCCATGACCCGCGATAGCCTCTACGGCACCGCTGCGGAAAGCACCTACGCCGGCATAACCAGTTTCTCTCGACGCCGCTATAGCCGTGACCTGCGCAGCGTCGACGTGGTGGTCAGCGGTGTGCCGTTCGACACGGCCACCAGCAATCGTCCTGGGGCCCGCTTCGGGCCTCGGGCCATTCGCGCCGCCTCGGTACAGCAGGCCTGGGCCAGGCACTGGCCGTGGACATTCGACCCCTTCGATCACCTGGCAGTGATCGACTATGGTGATTGTGCTTTTGACAGCGGCACACCCGAGTCCGTGCCGGCCAGCATCGAGGCCCATGCCAGGCATATCCTCGACGCCGGTTGCGCCATGCTGACCCTGGGGGGCGATCATTTCATCAGCTACCCATTGCTCAAAGCCCATGCCGATCGCCACGGGCCTTTGGCACTGATCCACTTCGACGCGCACAGCGATACCTGGCCGGACGAAGAGGGCAAGCGCATCGACCATGGCACCATGTTTTGGCATGCCGCCCGAGAGGGCCTGGTGGACCCTTCCTGCTCCGTGCAGATCGGCCTGCGCACCACCAATGACGACACCCAGGGCTTTGCCATTCTCGACGCGCGCCAGGTGCATCGTCAGGGCACCGAGGCTGTGATCGCGGCGATTCGCCAGCGCGTAGGGGATCGTCCGGTGTATCTCACGTTCGACATCGATTGCCTCGACCCGGCCTTTGCGCCTGGCACCGGCACGCCGGTCTGTGGCGGCCTGAGCACGGTACAGGCGCTGGAGATCCTGGGCGGGCTGCGGGGCATCAACCTGGTGGGCATGGACCTGGTCGAGGTAGCTCCGGCCTATGACCATGCCGACATCACCGCCCTGGCTGGCGCCACGCTGGCCATGGAGATGCTGTGCCTGTATGCCGCGCGGCACAAGGTCGACCACAAAGCTTGAGAGACTCCATCAAGGCCGCTCACGCCATCCGGCGATGAGTGGCCTTGTGTCGCGAAAGCCCGGCACGACACGCCCTTGGGCTCATACTGAAACATCAGGAAACCTCTCTCCCCGCATTCGCACTTTTGCCGCGAACCTGTCGCGTCTTAGGCTATCCAACGCTTGAGCGCGCCGTTTCGTACAGGAGGTGAAGCATGAATCCCACGATATCCGCCCTGGTTATCGGCCTTTCGCTGAGCCTGCCGCTGTCGGCCGCGCCGCTCCCCGAACCCTTGCTCATTGCCGCCGATCGCAACAACCCCTACAACAGCCCCATCCAGCGTGCCAATCCGAACAGCCGTCAAGGCAGCATGCAGGCCACACCACCGGTGCGCGGGCCGTCGACCCAGCCGATCATCCGGCCTCCAACGCTGGACAACCGTGGCATAGGCAATGGCGACAACCTGCGACGCGAACAGCAGAGCCCGAACCTGCAACCCACCCGGCCACCTCGTGATAACCAACGCGCGCCGTGAGCCTCTCTGGAAGGAACCGAGCATGACGCCCCGAACCTGGCTGGCCATCGCCGCCCTGTTACCCCTGCTTGCCCAAGCCGCTCCAGAACAGCAATTGCCCAGCGAGGAGGGGCAACTGACGGTCAGTACGATTGCCGAAGGCCTACGCAACCCCTGGGCCTTGGCGTTTCTGCCGGGCGGCCAGGGCATGCTGGTGACCGAGCGTGCCGGCAACCTGCGGGTGGTCAGTGCCGAGGGCAAGGTCGGCCCACCCTTGAGCGGGGTACCGGTGGTCTGGGCCCAAGGGCAGGGCGGATTGCTCGATGTGGCGCTGTCTCCTGAATTTGCCAAGGACCGCACGGTATACCTGTCCTATGCCGAGCAAGGCAGCGGTGGCAAGGCGGGGACGGCTGTCGGCCGTGGGCAGTTGTCCCAGGATCTGGCCCGGTTGGAGCATTTCACGGTGATCTTCCGCCAGCAGCCGAAGCTCTCCGAGGGCATCCACTTTGGTTCACGCCTGGTATTCGACCGTGACGGGTACCTCTTCATTGCCCTGGGTGAGAACAACCAACGTGCCACCGCCCAGGACCTGGATAAACTCCAGGGCAAGATCGTGCGCATTCTCCCGGATGGCGAAATCCCCAAGGACAACCCTTTCGTCGGCCAGGCCAATGTGCGGCCCGAGATCTGGTCCTACGGCCATCGCAACCAGCAGGGCGCGGCCCTCAATCCTTGGACCGGCAAGCTCTGGACCCATGAGCACGGGCCCCGTGGCGGTGACGAGATCAACATCCCAGAGCCTGGCAAGAACTACGGCTGGCCGATCGCGACCCATGGGATCAACTACTCGCTGTTACCGATCCCCGAAGCCAAGGGCAAGCACGTGGAGGGTACCCAGCCTCCGCACCATGTCTGGGAAAAGTCGCCAGCGATCAGCGGCATGGCGTTCTATGACAGTCCGACCTTCAAGGCCTGGGACCACAACCTGTTCATCGGTGCCCTGGCCACCCAGGATCTGATCCGCCTGCAGCTCGAGGGCGACAAGGTGGTGCATGAAGAGCGCTTGCTGGGCGAGCTCAAGGCCCGAATCCGTGATGTACGGGTGGGGCCGGATGGCTATCTGTATGTGCTGACCGATGCCAAGGACGGGGCGCTGCTCAAGGTGGGATTGAGCGAAGACTGACAGCGCGATGCGCTCGCGGTAGCCTGCAGTGTTTGCGGCGCTGCCTGTTGGCGGGTTTCCCCACGAATATGCCCTCGGCAGGCGCCAATGGCGTACGATGGCGGTTTTGCCCAGAGCGCCCGGCATGTCCCTTGATCCGTATACCCGCTACCGCCAGGCTGTCGATGAGCATGGGTTCGTTGCAGACCCCGCCCAGGCCCAGGCGGTTGACGCGCTCCAGGTGTGCTTCGAGGCGCTGGAGCAGGGCAGGCCCACCTTGGGCGTGTACCTGTGGGGCCCCGTCGGGCGGGGCAAGACCTGGCTGATGGACCAGTTCCACCGCAGCCTGCAGGTTCCGTCCCGACGCCAGCATTTTCACCACTTCATGGCCTGGGTGCACCAGCGGCTGTTCCAGCTCAATGGTACCCCCGACCCCTTGCAGGCCTTGGCCAAGGCCCTGGCGACCGAGATCCGCGTGTTGTGCTTCGATGAGCTGTTCGTCAGCGACATCGGCGACGCGATCATCCTGGGGCGCCTGTTTCAGACCCTGTTCGACCAAGGCGTGACGATTGTCGCCACCTCAAACCAACCGCCGGAGCAGCTTTACCGTGACGGCTTCAACCGTGAGCGCTTCTTGCCGGCGATCGCGGCCATCGTGCGGCACATGCGCGTGCTGAACGTGGCGGGCGAGCAGGATCATCGCCTGCATCCAGGTGTCTTGCGGCAGCGCTACTGGGTCGCCGAACCCGGGCGGCCAACGGCCCTGGAAGCTGTGTTCGGCCAGCTGAGCCAAGGCGAGGCCGCCACGGACCAGCCGTTATCGATCGGTTCGCGGCAGATTCGCGTGATTCGTCGCAGCGAGCAGGCCATCTGGTGCCATTTCAGCGACGTGTGCGAGCAGCCCCTGTCGGCCCTGGAGTTCATGGGGTTGTGCGATCGCTTTTCGTCGATTCTGGTTCAGGGCATCCCGGCATTGGGCGGCGCCCAGCGGGCAGGGCGCATTGCCCGTGGCACCGAGGATGGAGCCCAGCGGGTGGTTGCCGGAGACCGCGAACTGCCCACGCTGGCGCCCAAGGATGACAGTGTGCGCCGCTTCATTGCCTTGGTCGACGAATGCTACGACCGTCGGGTCGCCTTGTACCTGGAAGCCGAAGTCCCGCTCGAAGCGCTCTACACTCAAGGGTATCTGGCGTTCCCGTACCAGCGGACCCTGAGCCGGCTACGGGAGATGCAACTGCAACGCTTCGCCTGAAGGAGCCGACCATGGAGCCGCTGTCGCATCATCTGCTGACCCAGGCCTATAACAATGGCTGGGCCAACCATCGCCTGTACAAGGCATGCCTGCAACTGACTCAGGACGAGTTCGTCGCCCCCCGTTGCAGCTTCTTTCCCTCGATCAAGGCCACGCTCAACCACCTGCTGACGGTGGACTGGTTCTACCTGCACGCCCTGGAGTGCGAACAGCGCGGCGAGGCGCCGGAGCCGGATGGGGAGCGATCCTTCGAGCCCGAGCAACCTTTTGCCACCTGCACCGACCTGCATGCCGAGCAGGTCCAGGCCGACCACCGGCTGATTGCCTACTGCCAGCTTCTGCGCGATGACCAATTGCAACGCTACGTGAGCATCGTGCGCCCGGATCGGCTCCAGCGTGAGCCGCGCCTGCGTTTGCTGTCGCACCTGTTCGAGCATCAGATCCATCACCGGGGCCAGGTGCATGCCATGCTCAGCGATACGGCGGTGCGACCGCCTCAGTTGGATGAGTTTTTCTGTGAAGAGGAGGCTTGCCTTCGGGCCGATGACTTCGCCGAGCTCGGGTGGACCGAGGCGTTGGTCTGGGGACGCTCCTAACGGCGCAAGGGGTGTTGCCAACCTCGCGCAATCAACGCCCGTGCAGCCAGCCCAGGGTGATCATCGCCAGTACCAGGTAGCGCCCGCCCTTGGCTAGGGTAACCAGCAACACGAACCGCCAGAACGGTTCACGCATGATGCCGGCGATCAAGGTGAGTGGGTCACCGATCACCGGCATCCAGCTCAGCAGCAACGACCATTGCCCCCAGCGTTGGTAACGCTGCTGGGCGCGCTCCAACTGGTTGGCGCTGAAGGGGAACCAACGCCGATCACGCAGGTGCTCGATCGCCCGCCCCAATAGCCAATTGACGATCGAGCCCAGCACATTGCCCAGGGTGGCCACCAGCAGCAATGTCGCCCAGGCCTCGGGTTGGTGCAGCAGCAACCCAACCAGCACAGCCTCCGATTGCAGTGGCAGCAGGGTGGCGGCACCGAAGGCACTGAGAAACAGCGCCCAGAGACTGAGCATCAATAGTCGGCCAGCACTTCGTCCTTGCCATCCTGGGTCAGGCCGATGACCTGGTAGGCGTCCTTGTGGTCACCCATCTCCATGCCGGGCGATCCCATGGGCATGCCGGGCACGGCGATGCCCTTGAGGTCATTGCGCTTGGCCAGCAGACGGATCTGTTCGGCGGGCACATGGCCCTCGACGAACTTGCCGTTGATCACTCCGGTATGGCAGGAGGCCAGGCGTGGGGCGACGCCCAGGCGCTGCTTGACTTCGCTCATGTTCGGCTCGACGTGGTCGTTGACGGTGAAGCCGTTGTCACGCAGGTGGCTGATCCATTCCTTGCAGCAACCGCAATTAGGGTCTCGGTAGACGTCGATGGTCTCGCCGGCCTGGGCCAGGCCGGCGATCGCCAGCAGGCCGAGTGAGAGCAGGTGTTTGCGCAGCATGGTGAAATTCCTCTGGATACACAGGCGGATACTGGCGAGCAGACGCGTCTGGCGTTTGGCTGGGCCGCCGATGTATTCGCGGCCGGCAGGGGCACGCCCGAACAGCTTGGCCCGCAGGCCTGGCGCCAGTAACCATGGGTTGGGCAGCAGCATAGCGTAACCGGACTCCAGGCGCAGCGCGGGCGGTGGCTTGCTCGATGTTAGCCTTGCACAGCTGTCAGCGACCTGAAGGCCGCATTACAGATCTGTCAGGCGCGCATGCTCCAATTCCAGGTCGCGCATCAGCAGGCCGTATTCCAGAGAAACTTGTTCGGGAATGGGCAGATAAACCACATGGCCATCGCCTGGCGCCACTTGGATGGCCTGCTGCTGGCGGTCGCGCAATTGATTCAGGTCGAAGTGATAGTTGCCCCGTGGGGTCATCAGTTCCAGGTGATCGCCCACCGCGAAACGGTTCTTCACCTTGACCTCGGCCAAGCCCTCCACCCGTGTCCCGGTCAGTTCGCCCACGAACTGCTGGCGCTCGGACACCGAGTTGCCGCGCTGATAATTCTGGTACTCATCGTGCACGTGGCGCCGCAGGAAGCCTTCGGTGTAGCCCCGTTGGGCGAGGGACTCCAGGTTGCCCATCAAGCCGCGATCGAACGGCCGTCCTGCCACGGCATCATCGATGGCCTGGCGGTAAGACTGCACGGCGCGGGCGCAGTAGAAGTGCGATTTGGTCCGGCCTTCGATCTTCAGCGAATGCACGCCCATGTGGGTCAGCCGTTCCACGTGCTGGATGGCGCGCAGGTCCTTGGCATTCATGATGTAGGTGCCATGTTCGTCTTCGAAGGCCGGCATTTCTTCGCCCGGGCGGTTGCCTTCCTGGAGCAGGAACACTTGCTCGGTCGGCGCACCGATGCCCAGGGTTGGCTCGACCTCGTGGACGATATCGCCGGTGGCGTTCTCCGTGGCTGGCGTGGCCTGGTATTTCCAGCGGCAGGCATTGGTGCAGGTGCCCTGGTTGGCGTCCCGACGGTTCAGGTAGCCCGACAGCAGGCAGCGGCCGGAATAGGCCATGCACAAGGCGCCGTGGACGAACACTTCCAGCTCCATGTCGGGCACGTGCAGGCGAATTTCCTCGATCTCTTCAAGCGACAACTCACGCGAGAGAATCACCCGGCTCAGGCCGAGTTGCTTCCAGAATTGGACACTGGCCCAGTTCACCGTGTTGGCCTGCACCGAGAGATGGATCGGCATCTGCGGGAAATGCTGGCGGACCAGCATGATCAAGCCTGGGTCGGACATGATCAGGGCATCGGGCGCCATCTCGACGACCGGGGCGAGGTCCTTGATGAAGGTCTTGAGCTTGGCGTTGTGCGGCGCAATGTTGACCACCACGTAGAAGCGCTTGCCCAAGGCATGCGCCTCCTGGATGCCCAGGGCCAGGTTGGCGTGGTCGAACTCGTTGTTGCGCACCCGCAGGCTGTAGCGCGGCTGGCCGGCGTAGACCGCATCGGCACCGTAGGCGAAGGCGTAGCGCAGGGTCTTGAGGGTGCCGGCGGGGGCCAGCAGTTCGGGCTTGGCGAGAGGAGTCATGTGCGCACCGGGGCAAAAGGCGCGGATGCTACGGCCAGGGCGCCGAGGCGACATTGATCTGGATCAACGGCACTTTTACCCAAGCGGCGGGCACTAAAGGGATGAGCCCCGTGAGAAACCTCCATGAACCAGACCGCGCTGCAGAACAAGGCCCTGACTGTCCTCCTGGCGCTGGTGACCCTCGCCTTCCTGTGGATCTTGCTGCCGTTCTACGGCGCGGTGTTCTGGGCGGTGATCCTCGCCATCCTCTTCTCCCCGTTGCAGCGTGACCTGATGCTGCGCTTGGGCGGGCGGCGCAACCTGGCGGCGGCGTTGACCTTGCTGGTGTGCCTGCTGATCGCCATCTTACCGGTGATCATCATTGGTACTTTGCTGGTGCAGGAGGGCGCCAGCCTGTATCAGCGCATCGAGAAGGGCGAGCTGGATATCGCCGGGCACATCGAGAGCTTCAAGGCGTTGTTGCCGGCCTTCATCCAGAACGCCTTGGAGCGCCTGGGCATGGGCGATCTGGAAGGGTTACGAGAGAACATCACCAAGTGGGCCACCCAAGGCAGCCAGTTCCTGGCCGGGCAGGCGTTCAGTTTTGGTCAGGGCACGTTCGATTTTCTGGTGAGCTTTGGCGTCATGCTCTACCTGTTGTTTTTCTTCCTTCGCGAAGGTGGCGAGCTGGCGCGCAAAGTGCGGCTGGCCGTACCGCTGCCGGAGCAGCAAAAACGTCGCCTGCAGTTGAAGTTCAGCCGCGTGGTACGTGCCACGGTCAAGGGCAATCTGCTGGTGGCCATCACCCAGGGGGCGCTGGGCGGGCTGATCTTTTGGGCGCTGGGCATTCCCAGTGCACTGGTCTGGGCGGTACTGATGGCGTTTCTGTCGTTGTTGCCAGCGGTGGGGGCGGGCATCGTCTGGGCGCCGGTGGCGGTCTACTTCCTGGCCACCGGGGCAATCCTGTCCGGCGTCGTGCTGATCGCCTTTGGTGTGCTGGTGATCGGCCTGGTGGACAACCTGCTGCGTCCGATCCTGGTGGGCAAGGACACCAAGATGCCCGATTACCTGATCCTGATTTCCACCCTGGGCGGCCTGGCGGTGTTCGGCCTCAACGGGTTCGTCATCGGCCCGCTGATCGCCGCGCTGTTCATGTCCAGCTGGGCGATCTTCACCAGTCGGCTGCAGGTGCAGTTGCCGTCATGAGCGTTCAGAGAAAGCTGTAGGACACGCCAGCGTAAACACCAAAGCCTTCGCCCGGTGTGGAGCGAGGGTTGTCCTTGCCCTGGTCGTCATAGCCAGGCGTCACCGTGGCGGCATAGCGTTTGTTGGTCAGGTTGCGCAGGTCCAGCCAGGTCTGCCAGTCCTGCTTTGGAGAGTTCCAGCCCAGGCGGGCGCCGAGCAGGGCGTAGGCGTCGGCATGGTAGCTGTTGGCGTAGTCGACCTGGACTTTGGAGGCCATCTGAGTGTTGAGGCCGGCGTAGAAGCCGCTCGGCCAGTCGTAGCGCACCTCGGCCTGGTAATAGTGCATCGGGATGCCGGGCAGGCGGTTGTCGCCGAAGGTGTCGTCATCGCGGTAGTGGAAGTCGCTGAAGGTGTAGGCCTGGCGCACGGAGACCTTGCCAATGCCGGCCTGTTCCCAGAGCGTGCTGTCCAGGCTGGCTTCGATGCCCTGGTGTACGGTGGGGCTGGCGTTGAACTCTTTGGGCAGGGCGCCTTGCACGATTTCGACGGCCAGCAGTTCGTGGCGTACCTGCGAGTAGTACCAGGCCAGGTCCCAACGCCCTAGCCGCGAATCGCCACGTGCACCCAGTTCCAGCGTGGTGGCGGTCTGGTTCTGCATTTCGATCGGTTGGGTAGGGACTGTCGAACTCCAGATCAGCGACCAAGGGTGCGGAGGTTCCACGGAGCGGCTCAGGTTGCCATACACCTGCACTTGAGGACTGATGTCATACCGCAAACCCAGGCGAGGTGCGTAGTCCCAGTCATGCTGGCTGACCTTGCCGCCACTCTGCGGGAAGGTCACATCGCTTTCGCGGCGGGTATAGATCATCGCCAGACCGCTGGTCAGCCACAAGTCGGGCACCAATTCGAGGTCGTTACCGACATGAAACATGGTGTCCGAGCCCTGGTAGCTGAAGTCGCGGGTGCGTGGGCCGAAGACATCGCCATCGCGCGCGAACTGCGAGGCGCCGCTGTTGGGCAAGTGCTTGGTGGTGCGCCAACCGATGGTGGTCTTGCTCTGATGCCCGAACAGGGAATCGCGGCGGATATAGTTGAGAGTCCCGCTGACATCGGTGTAGGCGACCTTAAGACGCATCGGGCCTTCGCGTAGGTCCATCGGGTAGTCGTGGTAGACCAGTCCCGCTTCCAGGCGAGCGTCATCCTCCAGATAGAAGGTAGTCTTGTTCGCGACCCAGGTACTGCCCGGTTGCGGGCGACTGTCGTCGCGGGCCAGGTAGGCCGGATTGGCTGCACGCGGATCATGCTTGACCTGCTGCTTGGTCAGGCGTCCGGCCAGGTCGTTCTCTGTCTCCCGATAGCGCAGGTAGAAGCGCGTTTCCAGGTTGGGATTGAAGCGATAGCCGACGTTGGCGGCAAACCCCTTGGCACTGCCACTGCTGTGTTCCTGATAGCCATCGTATTCGGCGTCGGTCAGGGCCACGTAGTAATCCAGATCGCCCAATACCTGCCCGGAGCTGATGTGGCGATGGGCGTATCCGCGACTGCCCACTTCGTAGCGCATTTGCAGCGGCGCGGCGTCGTAGCCGGTGTGGGTCACGTAATTGATCGCACCGCCTAGGGCCAATGCTCCTTGATCGAAGCCATTGGCTCCACGCAGCACTTCGGCACGGCTCAGCCACAGGGGTTCGAACAGCTCGTAGGGCGTGCCACCCGGGCCAGTCAACGGCAGGCCGTCGAACATTGTGTAGACACCAGAGCCATGGGCACCGGGCGCGCGATTGATGCCTGAGCCGCGGATCGACAGCTTGATGCCATCGTTGCCGGCCGACTGGGCGAAGACACCCGGTTGGTAGGCCAGCACGTCCTGGTTGCTGGCGACGCGCCCTTGCTCGGCATGTTGCATGTCGATGAGGTTGGTGGCCCCAGGGACCTCCCTTAGGCGCTGCGCGGCGGCCTCCAGCTCACTCTGTTCCTGGCCTTCGATCACGACCTGGTCCAACTCCAAAGGCGTAGCGGCCATTGCCGGGTTGCCGGCGGCAACGACCCACAGGCCGACAGCGCAAGGGATAGGTGAAACGGGACGCATCGTGCAACTCCAGGCAGTAGGTCGGGCAACAGGTGTCAGACGCACGCCAAATCCTTCAGAGCACTTCCCATTTCTTTCAAAAACGCGCTTCGGCACATGTAGGACGTTTTATGTAGGACGCCGTTCTACAACCCAGAGCGCTGGAGTGAAGGGGTCATGGATTCGTAAGGTGCAAGCACATCAAATGTGAATGCCTTTGGGCTCTTATGACCGTAGGGAGTGTGTCCCATGAACCTTCAACGCCGCCTGGCGCCTGACGTCGACGTCGATCAGTCCATCCACCTTACCCCCAGGGAACGGGAAGTGCTGCTGTGGTGTGCCTACGGCAAGACCTCCTGGGAAATCGGCCAGATCGTGGGCTGCAAGGAGTCAACGGTCAATTTCCACGTCAGCAATATCTTGCGAAAGTTCGCGGTGAACACCCGGGTAGCGGCGGTGATCAAGGCGATACGTTACGGCATGCTGAACAACCAGTGAGTGGGGATCGATCTGTGAATCGAGATTCGAGTGCCTCACCTGATCGCCCGCATAACCGTTATCTGGTCTATCACGACCCGTTCTGGCCACGCATAGCACTTGGGCGGTTGCGTGAGCGTCTGGGGTTGTCATCGGGTATCAGCGATACCCAACTGGAGGTGGCCGCCAGGGCCTCGATGGAGCTGGCGGCGCGAGAGTTCGCCGATTGGCGCCGCTGCCTGCGCGCACATGGCTATCGACGGTTGAGCGATATCGATGGTCATGAGCAGGGGCGGGCACTTTCGATTTGCTATATGCGCCTGGTGGAGGCCCAGACCCGCTGGAGCCTGGCTCAACAGGTCAGGGAAACGACAGTGAGTGGGGACGGCCGCGAAGCGCGGAAGGGTCATTGGCTGGCTGGGCAATGGGTCAATTCTTCGAGGCGGCGCTCCAGCTGAGAAATGCGCAACTTGTCCTGAACGCTTGCGCGGATGGCTTGAAGGTCGAGCGCCGACAGCGCCCGCAACTGCTCGAGCAGGTCCGCCTCCCAAGCCTGTTGATGCTCGTGAGAGAGGGGGGCAGAAGATGTTCGGTTCTGTTGTCCGTCACCGAGGAGCAGCCAATCGAGGGACAGACCGTGTTCCTGCGCAAATTCCATGCACAACGCATATGGAATGCTCTCGCGTATCTTCCAACTGCTCAAGGTCTGCGGGCTTATCCCCAATGCTTTGGAAAGTTCGGCATCGGTTGTGGCACCGGTGAGGGACTTCATTCGATGCAATATCGCGGAGAGGGAAGGTGTACTCATTATGAATGCCAAGAAAGAAGCCTGTATGAGTTTTGTAGGCAAAAATATGCGATAAGAATATATTGAGAGCATCACACTCAGCGGCAACGGTATAAATGATGATCGCAGCGAAAATGCCTACATTTTGTCAGCTATATACGCACAGCAACAATCAATCAAGATTATGGACAAATCTCAGGCAAAAGATAGTCAGGCAGGACGCTTGGTTCGGCTATCGCAACACGGAGAAAGTACTCAATACGAGTAAACATTTCTGTAAGCCCATGAGCCGTACTCATCTGGATGGATGGGTGAAGCTCCACTCAGCGTCGGATGGTAAGTGATATGAATCAATCGAGAAGTCTTATATCTGTGCGGGCGGACACTGACCGCGATCGTCACAGTGTCTTACACGCCTCGCGGGTGCCCCATAGGAGGTGCCTGTGAGCAGCTACAAGTTGGTCTGCCCTCATTGCACCGGCAAGATGCGAATTCGCACCAGTGAAGGGCGTCATATCTTCCTTCGGATCGCCTACCTGCAATGCGTCAACGAGGCCTGCGGTTGGTCGGTACGTGCCCAGTTCGAGATGACCCATGAACTTTCCCCGAGCGGGATGCCGAATCCAGACGTCCACCTGCCAAGCGCCTATGGTGAGCTGCGGCGTGCGGCGCACAACCCGGGCCGTTCACGAAAGCCGGCGCGCAGTGACAAAAGCGCACCCGGCGCAGCATGAGTCCATCACGTCCAGCCTGGGCACAAAACAAAACACCCCGCATGAGCGGGGTGTTTTGTTTTTGCGGGCGGATCAGCCGATCAGTTGCAGGCCGGCTTGCTGGACCAGCTCCAGCAGAGGCTGCGGGTACACGCCCAGGACGAAGGCGAGGATAGCGATGGCCAGCAGCATGACGCCGCCAGTGCGCTGTTCCCACTTCAGCGGGGCGTCGTGACGACGCAGGTTAGGCTCGACCAGATACAGGGTGACCATGACGCGCAGGTAGTAGTACACGCCGATGGCGCTACCGATCACCAGCGCACCGACCAGCCACCACAGGTGCGACTCGACGCCAGTGGCGATGATGTAGAACTTGCCGATGAAGCCGGCGGTCAGTGGGATACCGGCTAACGACAGCATCATCACGGTCAGTACCGCAGTCAGGTACGGACGGCGCCAGAACAGGCCGCGGTACTCGTACAGGGCATCGGCGTCACGACCGGCATAAGGCGAGGACATCAGGGTGATCACACCGAAGGCACCCAGGCTGGTGATCACGTAGGTCACCAGGTACACGCCCATGGCTTCCAGGGCCAGGCCCTTGCTGGCGACCAAGGCGATGACCAGGTAGCCGAAGTGGGCGATGGACGAGTAACCGAGCAGACGCTTGAGGTTGCTCTGGGTCAGCGCCAGCAGGTTGCCGATCAGGATCGAGGCGACGGCGATCACGGCCAGTACGGTGCTCAGCACGCCGCTGCTGGCGGCAGGGGAGAGCATGAACAGGCGCACGACCACGGCGAACACCGCAACCTTGCTGGCGGTGGCCAGGAAGGCGGCGACCGGGGCTGGAGCACCTTCGTACACGTCTGGGGTCCACAGGTGGAACGGTACCAGCGACAGCTTGAAGGCCAGGCCTACCAGCATCATGCCCAGACCCAGTTGGGCCAGCAGGCTCGGCATGCTGGTGGCGGCCAGCGCCTTGCCGATCTGGTCGAAGGTCAGGCTGCCGGCGTCGGCGTACAGCAGGGCCATGCCGAACAGCAGGAAGGCCGAACCTGCAGCCGAAAGCACCATGTACTTGATACCGGCTTCCAGCGAACGCTTGTTGAAGAACGCGTACGCCACCAGGCCGTAGACCGGTACCGACAGCAGCTCCAGGCCAATGAACAGGCCAGCCAGATGGTTGGCGCTGACCAGCACCAGGCCGCCCAGAGCGGACATCAGCAGCAGCAAGTACAGTTCTTCACGGTTGCCCGGATAGCCCTTGGACCCTTCGCCCAGGTAGGCATGGGCGAGGGTGACGCAGGCCAGCGTCGCCACCAGGATGATCGCCATGTACAGGCAGGCGAACTTGTCGATGGTCACCAGCGAGGTGACCGCCAGCGGCGCGACCTTCAGGGCCGGCAGGATCGACAGCAGGGCCAGGTTCAGGCCCACGGTGGACAGCAGGAAGGTCTGCGAGTGATTGCGCTTCCAGGCGATCGCGAGCATCACCACCACCGTCGTGACGGTGGTGATGAGCATCGGCGCCAATGCGATGAAGTGTTGAGTGGTGAATTCCATAGCGCTCTTACCGGGCCGAAGCGAGTTGAGTGAAAGCGGAACCGATCCACTGCTGCACACCGCTCATGGTGGCGGCAGAGGTGTCCAGGAACGGCTGCGGGTACACGCCGAGCAGGATCAGCAGGCCGGCCAGGCCCAGGACCATGATCAGCTCGCGACCGTCCATACCGGCCAGCACGGTGTCGGACTTGGCCGGACCGAAGTAGGCGCGATGGATCATGATCAGCGAGTAGACCGAGCCGAAGACCAGGCCAGTGGTGGCGATCACGGTGATCCATGGAACATGGACGAAGCTGCCGATCAGGATCAGGAACTCGCCGACGAAGTTGCCGGTACCTGGCAGGCCCAGGGAGGCGGCGGCGAAGAACAGGCTGATGGCTGGCAGGTAGGCGATGCGGTGCCACAGGCCGCCCATCTCGCGCATGTCACGGGTGTGCATGCGCTCGTACAGCTGGCCGGCCAGGATGAACAGCGCCGCAGCCGACAGGCCGTGGGCCAGCATCTGGATTACCGCGCCCTGCAGGGCTTGCTGGCTGCCGGAGTAAATGCCGATCAGCACGAAGCCCATGTGCGAGACGCTGGAGAAGGCCACCAGGCGCTTGATGTCGGTCTGTGCGAAGGCCAGGAAGGCGCCGTAGAAGATGCCGATCAGGCCCAGGGTCATGGCGATCGGCGCGAACTCGGCCGAGGCATTCGGGAACAGCGGCAGGGCGAAACGCAGCAGGCCGTAGGCCGCAGTCTTCAGCAAGATACCGGCCAGGTCCACGGAACCTGCGGTCGGCGCCTGGGCGTGAGCATCAGGCAGCCAGGAGTGGAACGGCACCACCGGCAGCTTCACCGCGAAGGCAATGAAGAAGCCCAGCATCAGCAGGTACTCGGTACCGGCTGGCAGCTCGGCCTTGAGCAGGTCGCTGTAGTTGAAGGTGATGACACCGGTGCTGTTGTAGTTCACCAGCACCAGGCCCAGGATCGCCACCAGCATGATCAGGCCGCTGGCCTGGGTGAAGATGAAGAACTTGGTGGCGGCGTAGATCCGGGTCTTCTTGCCATCGGAGGAGCTGTGACCCCAGAGCGCGATGAGGAAGTACATCGGCACCAGCATCATTTCCCAGAAGAAGAAGAACAGGAACAGGTCCAGCGCCAGGAATACACCGACCACGCCGCCCAGGATCCACATCAGGTTGAGGTGGAAGAAGCCGACGTGGCGCTGGATCTCTTTCCAGGAGCACAGGACCGAAAGCACACCCAACAGACCGGTGAGCAGGATCATCAGCAGCGACAGGCCGTCGAGGGCCAGGTGGATGCTGATGCCGAAGCGCTTGATCCACTCGACTTTGTATTCAAGGGTCCAGGCAGGTTCCGCGCCCGGGGCAGGGGCCAGGGTGTAGTCGCCGTTAGCCCACAGCCACAGGCCGATGCCGAGCAGCAGGGACATGGTCAGCAGCGCGATCCAGCGGGGCAGGGTGGCGCCGAAGCGCTCACCCAGCCAGCACAGGAGGCCGCCGATGAAGGGGATCAGGATCAGCCAAGGCAGAATCATGACGGGTTCGTTTCCTTTCGCAAAGTCGCAAGGTTCATAGTCATACCGCGGCCACTACCACGGCGCCGAGCACCAGAACGGCACCCACGGCGATCGAGGCGGTGTACCAGCGCAGCTGGCCGGTTTCGGTCTTGCTCATGGCGACGTGACCGCCGCGAGCCATCCGAGGAATCAGGCCGATGCTGCGGTCAACCGGATCCTTGCGCAGGATGTGGCTGATCAGCAGATAAGGTTTGACGAACAGCTTGTCGTAGATCCAGTCGAAGCCCCAGGCGGCGAACCACCAGGCCGACAGGACGCGACCGATGCCGCTGTTGGCGATTGCACTGACCAGGGTGCGTTTACCCAGGAACAGCACCGCTGCCAGCAGGATACCGGCGATGGCGATGGCGCCCGAGACGATTTCCAGCGAGTGCTGGGCTTCGCCGCCGGCGTGGCCGACGCTCTGTGGCAGAACACCAGCCAGAGGCGGGTGGATCCAGGCGCCGACGAAGGTCGACAGCACGATCAGCACGCCCAGTGGCAGCCAGTGGGAAATGCCATGGCCGGCGTGGGCTTCGGTCTTCGCTTCGCCGTGGAAGGCGATGAAGATCAGGCGGAAGGTGTACAGCGAGGTCATGAACGCACCGACCAGGCCCGCATACAGCAGGCCGGTGTGGCCGCTGGCGAAGGCTTCCCAGAGGATCTCGTCCTTGGAGTAGAAGCCGGCGGTCAGGATCGGCAGGGCAGCCAGGGCGGCACCACCGACCACGAAGCTGGCGTAGGCCAGTGGCAGTTTCTTCCACAGGCCGCCCATCTTGAAGATGTTCTGCTCGTGGTGGCAGGCAACGATCACCGCACCGGAGGCAAGGAACAGCAGGGCCTTGAAGAAGGCGTGGGTCATCAGGTGGAAGATCGCGCCTTCCCAAGCGCCGACGCCCAGGGCCAGGAACATGTAGCCGATCTGGCTCATGGTCGAGTAGGCGAGGATACGCTTGATGTCGGTCTGGACCAGCGCGGCGAAGCCGGCCAGGACCAGGGTCACGCCACCGACGATACCCACCAGGTGCAGGATGTCCGGCGCCAGCAGGAACAGGCCGTGGGTACGGGCGATCAGGTACACGCCCGCGGTCACCATGGTTGCGGCGTGGATCAGCGCGGAGACCGGCGTCGGGCCGGCCATCGCGTCGGCAAGCCAGGTCTGCAGCGGCAGCTGGGCCGATTTACCGACGGCACCGCCGAGCAGCATCAGGGTCGCCAGTACCATCCAGGTATCACCTGCCTGGAACTTCTGCGGTGCCAGCACCAGCAGTTCCTGGACGTTCAGGGTACCCAGCTGGGCGAACAGGATGAACAGGCCGATGGCCATGAACACGTCGCCGATACGGGTGACGATGAAGGCCTTCAGTGCGGCGTTACCGTTGTTGCGGTTGCTGTAGTAGAAACCGATCAACAGGTACGAGCACAGGCCCACGCCTTCCCAGCCGAAGTAGATGAACAGCAGGTTGTCGCCCAGCACCAGGAACAGCATGCTGGCGATGAACAGGTTGGTGTACGAGAAGAAGCGCGAGTAACCGGCTTCGCCACGCATGTACCAGGACGCGAACAGGTGGATCAGGAAGCCCACGCCGGTGACCACGCCGAGCATGGTGATCGACAGACCATCCACGTACAGGGTGAAGTTCGGCGCGAAGCCGTCCACCGACATCCACTGCCACAGCAGCTGGCTGTACGCACCGCCTTCAGGCGGCGCGACATTGAATTGCCAGATCACGTAGGCGGCCACGGCGGCCGACAGGCCGACGGAGCCGACGCCGATCAGCGCGGACAGGTTCTCCGAGAACCGCCCGCGCGAGAACGACAGCAGCAGGAAGCCGATCAGGGGGAAGACGAAAGTCAGGAAGATAAGGTTCATCCGCGCATCTCACTGGCAGCATCGATGTCGAGAGTGTGGAAGCGGCGATACAGCTGCAGCAGGATCGCCAGGCCAATGCTGGCCTCGGCGGCTGCCAGGCTGATCACCAGAATGAACATCACCTGACCGTCGGGTTGGACCCAACGGGCACCGGCGACGATGAACGCCAGGGCAGCGGCGTTCATCATGACTTCCAGGCTCATGAGCACGAAGAGGATGTTGCGGCGGACCATCAGGCCAACCAGACCTAAGCAGAACAGGATGCCGGCGACCGCCAGACCATGCTCGAGAGGGATAGCACCCATGATTTACTCCTTCGCCTCGTTGCGGCCCAGGTGGAAGGCGGTGACGGCCGCGGCCAGCAGCAGCATCGAGGCCAGTTCGACCACCAGCAGGTAAGGACCGAACAGGCTGATACCCACGGCCTTGGCGTCCACGGTGGTACCGCTGATGGCCGCGCCGCTAGGCTCGGCGAACAGCACATACAGCAGCTCCAGCAGCAGCAGGGCGGCCAGGAACACGGGCCCGGCCCAGATACCTGGCTTGAGCCAACCACGCTCCTGGGCGACCGAGGCCGGCCCAAGGTTGAGCATCATCACCACGAAGACGAACAGCACCATGATGGCGCCGGCATAGGCGATCACTTCCAGGGCGCCAGCGAACGGCGCACCCAGGGAGAAGAAGATCATCGCCACGGAGATCAGGGAAATGATCAGGTAGAGCAGGGCGTGCACGGGGTTGGTGCCGGTCACCACCCGAAGGGTGGAGACCACGGCGATCCCGGATGCGAAGTAGAAAGCGAATTCCATCTTTCTGTCCTTATGGGAGCAAGCTCTTCACGTTGATCGGCTCGGCTTCGTTCTGTGCAGAGCCCTTCGGCTTGCCAGCGATTGCCATACCCGCAACACGGTAGAAGTTGTAGTCAGGGTTCTTGCCGGGGCCGGAGATCAGGAGGTCTTCCTTCTCGTACACCAGGTCCTGACGCTTGAACTCGGCCATTTCGAAATCCGGAGTCAGCTGGATCGCGGTGGTCGGGCACGCTTCCTCGCACAGGCCACAGAAGATGCAGCGCGAGAAGTTGATGCGGAAGAACTCCGGATACCAGCGGCCGTCCTCGGTCTCGGCCTTCTGCAGCGAGATGCAGCCAACCGGGCAGGCCACCGCGCAGAGGTTGCACGCCACGCAGCGCTCCTCGCCATCGGGGTCACGGGTCAGGACGATGCGACCGCGGTAGCGCGGTGGCAGGTACACGGGCTCTTCGGGGTATTGCAGGGTGTCGCGCTTGCGGAACCCGTGGGAGAACACCATCACCAGGCTGCGCAGCTGGGTGCCGGTGCCTTTAACGATGTCGCCGATATATTTGAACATGGGTCAAATCCTCACTGGGCCGCGACGGCTGGCGTGTTGTAGAGCACGATCGCAGCGGTCACCAGCAAATTGATCAAGGTCAGCGGCAGGCAGAACTTCCAGCTGAAGTCCATCACCTGGTCATAACGTGGGCGCGGAATCGACGCGCGCAGCAGGATGAACAGCATGATGAAGAACGCGGTCTTCAGGGCGAACCACAGGAACGGAACCTGTGGCAGCAGGCCGAACGGGCCGTGCCAGCCGCCGAAGAACAGGGTCACCAGCAGCGCCGAGATCAGGATGATGCCGATGTATTCACCCACGAAGAACATGCCCCATTTCATGCCGGCATATTCAATGTGGTAACCGTCGGCCAGTTCCTGTTCCGCTTCCGGCTGGTCGAACGGGTGACGGTGAGTCACGGCGACGCCAGCGATGAAGAAGGTGCAGAAGCCAAAGAACTGCGGAATGATGAACCACAGGTTCTGTGCCTGATAGTCGACGATGTCGCGCATGTTGAACGAACCGACCTGAACTACCACGCCCATCAGCGCCAGGCCCAGGAACACTTCGTACGACACGGTCTGGGCCGAAGCACGCAGGCTGCCGAGCAGGGCGTACTTGTTGTTCGACGACCAGCCGGCGAACAGCACCGCATACACCGACAGACCGGCCATGGCGAAGAAGAACAGCAGACCGATGTTCAGGTCAGCCACGCCCCAGACCGGGGTGATCGGGATGACCACGAAGGCGATCAGCAAGGCGCTCATGGCCACGACCGGGGCCAGGGTGAAGATCATGCGATCGACGAAGGGCGGGTTCCAGTCTTCCTTGAAGAACATCTTCAGCATGTCGGCTGCGATCTGGAACATACCGAACGGGCCGACACGGTTCGGACCGTAACGGTCCTGCCACCAGCCCAGCAGGCGACGCTCGACGAAGCTGAGCAGCGCGCCGCAGACCACCACCGCCAGCAGGACCACGATGGCCCGGACGACCGTGAGGATCACATCGATCACTTCGGGGGTGAACCAGCTCATTGTGCTGCCTCCTGCAGACCTTCGACGGATGCACCGAAGATGGCAGGCGGAATGCCGGCCAGGCCTTTCGGCAACGCGACCAGGCCAGCGCCCAGCTCTTCATTGACACGCAGCGGCAGGCGCAGAGAGACACCCGCCACGTTCAGGCTCAGCAGGGCACCGTCGTTGACGCCCAGGCGGTCGGCCTCGGACTTGGCCAGGGCCACGTAGGCGGCCGGGATGCGCTCCTGCACTGGTGCGGCGCGGGAAGAGGACTCTTCGCTGCCGAACAGGTGGTAGAACGGCACGGCAGTCCAGGTGCCACGGGCCGGGTTGAAGGCACCCGGGATGACAGTGAACCAGTGCAGGCGATCGCCTTGCGACTCGATCAGGCGCACGCCTGGATCGCCAGCGCGCAGGTGGCCACCGACTTCGTCCTGGAATTTGTTCCAGGCCTGCGGGGAGTTCCATCCCGGCGACCAGGCGAACGGCACCTGCTGGCGCGGTTCGGCCGAGCCCGAGTAGCCTTCCATGGAGAAGGCGAACGCGGTGTCTTTGTCTTGCGGGGTACGCGGCTCGTGCACGCTGATGTTGGCGCGCATGGCGGTGCGGCCGGAGTAGCGCAGCGGCTCACGGGCCAGCTTCATGCCCTTGATTCGGAACGCGGCGGAAGGCGCTGCGTTGACGATGCCGGCCAGTTGCGGGGCGGCTTCGGCGCAGGCGCTGGTGACGTGATCCAACTGGGTCCAGTCGACCGGCTTGTTCAGCAGGGTCGCACGCAGGGCGTGCATCCAGCGCCAGCCTTCGTGAACCAGGATGCTGCTGTCCAGGTATTGCGGGTCGAACACCTGGAAGAAGCGCTGGGCACGGCCTTCCTGGCTGACCAGGGTACCGTCGCCTTCGGCGAAGGTGGCCGCCGGCAGCACCAGGTGGGCGCGGTCGGTGGTCGGGGTCTTGGAGTGGTCGGCGACGATCACAACCTTGGCCGCGGCCAGGGCGGCGTCGACCTTGGCGGCCGGTACGCGGGCGTACAGGTCGTTCTCCAGCACCACGATGGCGTCGGCCTTGCCGCTGATGACGGCGTCCAGCGCGGCGTCGACGGACTCACCGCCCATCATGGCCATGCCGAGGCTGTTGGCTTCAGGCACCACCAGGCTCAGCGAGCCATTCTTCTCACGCAGCTTCAGGGCCTTGGCGATGTTGGCGGCGGCTTCGATCAGTGCGGCGTCGGCCAGGGAGGTACCGGCGACCACCAGCGGACGCTGGGCGGCGACCAGGGCATCGGCGATGCGCTGGGCCAGTGCCTTGGCGTCGGCGTCCAGGCCTTCGACGGCCGGTGCGCTCGGGTCGATGGCGTGGGCCACGGCGAAGCCCAGGCGAGCCAGGTCCGCTGGCGCTGCGTGGACGCACTCTTCGGCGACGTCGTCGAGCTTGGTTTCAGCCAGCGAGGCGATGAACAGTGGGTACAGCGCGTGCTGGCCGATGTTCTTGACCGCCGCGTCGAGCCACGGCTGTACGCGCATGGCGTCGGCCATGGCTTCGGCCTTGCCCTTGGTGGCCTGGCGCACGGCCAGGGCGACACGGGCTGCGGTCTGGGTCAGGTCTTCGCCGAGGACGAACACGGCGTCGTGGTCTTCGATGTCGCGCAGGGTCGGCACCGGCAGTGGGCTGTTGTTCAGCACCTCGAGGGCCAGGCGCACGCGTGCCAGCTCACCGGCCTCCATGCCCGAGTAGAAGTAGTCGGCGCCGACCAGCTCGCGCAGGCCGTAGTTGCTTTCGAGGCTGGCGCGTGGCGAGCCGATACCGACGATGGTGCGACCGCGCAGCAGGTCCGCAG
Source organism: Pseudomonas sp. NY15354 (assembly GCF_048068075.1). Lineage (NCBI taxonomy): Bacteria > Pseudomonadati > Pseudomonadota > Gammaproteobacteria > Pseudomonadales > Pseudomonadaceae > Pseudomonas > Pseudomonas sp. NY15354. Next base: position 44,450 of record NZ_JBLUPV010000024.1, on the reverse strand, counting down.
CTTTGTCCAGGGCAGCATCCAGGCCCAGCTTGGTGCCGTCGGCCAGGTGGGGCTGGCGTGGGCGGTCGCTGCGGTTGACGTAGCCATAGCCGAAGCGGCCACGGTCGCACAGGAAGTACTGGTTGACCGAACCGTTGAAGCGGTTCTCGATACGGCGCAGTTCACCGTAGCGCTCACCGGGGCTGATGTTGCAGCCGCTGGAGCAGCCGTGGCAGATGCTCGGGGCGAACTGCATGTCCCACTTGCGGTTGTAGCGCTCGGAGTGGGTCTTGTCGGTGAACACGCCGGTCGGGCAGACCTCGGTCAGGTTGCCGGAGAACTCGCTCTCCAGTACGCCGTCCTCGACGCGACCGAAGTACACGTTATCGTGGGCGCCGTAGACACCCAGGTCGGTGCCGCCTGCGTAGTCCTTGTAGTAGCGCACGCAACGGTAGCAGGCGATGCAGCGGTTCATCTCATGGGCGATGAACGGGCCGAGGTCCTGGTTCTGGTGGGTACGCTTGGTGAAACGGTAGCGGCGCTCATTGTGGCCGGTCATTACCGTCATGTCCTGCAGGTGGCAGTGACCGCCTTCCTCGCACACCGGGCAGTCGTGCGGGTGGTTGGTCATCAGCCATTCGACGACGCTGGCGCGGAACGCCTTGGATTCTTCATCGTCGATGGAGATCCAGGTGCCGTCGGAGGCAGGAGTCATGCAGGACATGACGATACGACCGCGGGTGTCGTTCTCGTCGGTGTACTGCTTGACCGCGCACTGCCGGCAGGCGCCGACGCTACCGAGCGCCGGGTGCCAGCAGAAATAGGGGATGTCGAGGCCGAGCGACAGACAGGCCTGTAACAGGTTGTCCGCACCATTGACTTCGAGCGCTTTGCCGTCTACGTGGATAGTGGCCATGGTTCAAAGTTCTTCGTTGGCCCGCGTGAGCGGGCGTGGCTAATGGAAATCGGTGAGCCTGCGGCCAGCCACGAATCGTTCGGGCCGGCCTGCAGGCTGGCGGATGGCACGGACCATCCGCGATTCATCTTGTTATGCGCCGACCACGACCGGCCCGGTCGGGATCGGTTTGGCCAGGTTCGGGCGCAGGGCGTCGCCAGCGTTGGCTGGGGCGACACCGGCCTCGAACTCGGACCGGAAATACTTGATGGCGCTGCCCAAAGGCTCGACGGCACCCGGTGCGTGAGCACAGAAGGTACGGCCTGGGCCGAGGAAGTTGACCAGCCCCAGCAGCGTCTCGATGTCCTCGGCGCGGCCTTGGCCTTTCTCCAGGGCGCGCAGCATCTTCACGCTCCATGGCAGGCCGTCACGGCACGGGGTACACCAGCCGCACGACTCACGGGCGAAGAACTCTTCCATGTTGCGCAGCAGCGAGACCATGTTGATGCTGTCGTCGACCGCCATGGCCAGGCCTGTCCCCATACGGGTGCCGACCTTGGCGATGCCACCGGCGTACATCTGAGCGTCGAGGTGCTCGGGCAGCAGGAAGCCGGTACCGGCGCCGCCAGGCTGCCAGCACTTGAGCTTGTAGCCGTCGCGCATGCCGCCGGCATAGTCCTCGAACAGCTCGCGGGCGGTCACGCCGAAGGGCAGTTCCCACAGGCCAGGGTTCTTCACCTTGCCGGAGAAGCCCATCAGCTTGGTGCCATGGTCTTCGCTGCCTTCGCGTGCCAGCGACTTGTACCAGTCGTTGCCGTTGGCGACGATGGCCGGGACGTTGCACAGGGTCTCGACGTTGTTCACGCAGGTCGGCTTGCCCCACACGCCAACGGCGGCAGGGAAGGGCGGCTTGGAGCGTGGGTTGGCGCGGCGGCCTTCCAGGGAGTTGATCAGTGCGGTTTCTTCACCGCAGATGTAGCGGCCGGCACCGGTGTGCACGAACAGCTCGAAGTCAAAACCGCTGCCGAGGATGTTCTTGCCCAGAAGGCCTGCGGCCTTGGCTTCCTCGATGGCGCGGTTGAGGTTCTTCGCCGCGGTGGTGTACTCGCCGCGCAGGAAGATGTAGCCACGGTAGGCCTTCAGGGCGCGGGCGCTGATCAGCATGCCCTCGACCAGCAGATGGGGCTGTTGCTCCATCAGCATGCGGTCCTTCCAGGTGTTGGGCTCCATTTCGTCCGCGTTGCACAGCAGGTAGCGGATGTTCATGGATTCGTCTTTGGGCATCAGGCCCCACTTCACGCCAGTGGGGAAGCCTGCGCCGCCACGGCCTTTGAGGCCGGAGTCCTTGACGCTCTGGACGATGTCGTCCGCGGACATCTGCGCCAGCGCCTTGCGGGCGGCGGCGTAGCCGTTCTTGGCCTGGTACTCTTCGAGCCAGATCGGCTCGCCGTCGTCGCGCAGGCGCCAGGTCAGCGGGTGGGTTTCAGCCGAACGCGCAATGCGGTTGGCCGGGCCGAAGGAAGTGATGGTCATACGTAACCCTCCAGCAGTTTGGCAACGCCGGCAGGTTGCACGTCGCCAAAGGTGTCGTCGTCGATCATCAGCGCCGGGGCCTTGTCGCAGTTGCCCAGGCAGCAGACCGGCAGCAGGGTGAAGCGACCGTCCGCGGTGGTCTGGCCCAGGCCGATGCCCAGCTCGCTCTGGATCTGGCTGACCACCGATTCATGGCCACCGATGTAGCAGACCATGCTGTCGCAGACGCGAATGATGTGGCGACCGACCGGCTGGCGGAAGATCTGGCTGTAGAAGGTGGCCACGCCCTCGACGTCACTGGCCGGAATGCCCAGTACTTCGCCGATGGCATAGATGGCGCCGTCCGGCACCCAGCCGCGTTCTTTCTGGACGATCTTCAGGGCTTCGATGGACGCCGCGCGCGGGTCCTCGTAGTGGTGCATCTCATGCTCGATGGCCGAGCGCTCGGTTTCACTCAGGGCGAAACGGTCGGTTTGGATAAGCGTGCTGTTCATGCTTAGCGGTCCACGTCAGCCATAACGAAGTCGATACTGCCCAGGTACGCGATGAGGTCCGCGACCATGCTGCCTTTGATCACCGATGGGATCTGCTGCAGATGCGGGTAGCTCGGGGTACGGATCCGGGTGCGGTAGCTCATGGTGCCGCCATCGCTCGTCAGGTAGTAACTGTTGATGCCCTTGGTCGCCTCGATCATCTGGAACGACTCGTTGGCCGGCATGACCGGGCCCCACGAGACTTGCAGGAAGTGGGTGATCAGGGTCTCGATGTGCTGCAGGGTGCGCTCTTTCGGCGGCGGCGTGGTCAGCGGGTGATCCGCCTTGTACGGGCCTTCCGGCATGTTGCGCAGGCACTGGTCGATGATGCGGATACTCTGGCGCATCTCCTCGACACGGACCATGCAGCGATCGTAGGCATCGCCGTTGTGGGCCAGCGGTACTTCGAACTCGAAGTTCTCGTAGCCGGAGTACGGGCGCGCTTTACGCAGGTCGAAGTCGCAACCGGTGGCACGCAGGCCGGCACCGGTGGTACCCCACGACAGCGCTTCCTGGGTGTTGTACGCGGCGACGCCGATGGTACGACCCTTGAGAATGCTGTTCTTGAGGGCGGCTTTTTCGTATTCGTCCAGGCGCTTGGGTAGCCACTCGACGAAGTCCTTGACCAGCTTGTCCCAGCCGCGCGGCAGGTCGTGCGCGACGCCACCGATGCGGTACCAGGCCGGGTGCAGGCGGAAACCGGTGATCGCTTCGATCACGGTGTAGGCGCGCTGACGGTCGGTGAAGGTGAAGAATACCGGGGTCATGGCACCGACGTCCTGGATGTAGGTACCCAGGAACAGCAGGTGGCTGGTGATCCGGAAGAACTCGGCCAGCATGACGCGGATGGTGTCGACCTTCTGCGGCACCTTGATGCCGGCCAGCTTCTCGACCGCCAGTACGTACGGCAGGTTGTTCATCACACCACCGAGGTAGTCGATACGGTCGGTGTAGGGGATGAAGCTGTGCCAGGACTGGCGCTCAGCCATCTTCTCGGCACCGCGGTGGTGGTAGCCGATGTCTGGCACGCAGTCGACGATCTCTTCGCCGTCCAGCTGCAGGACAATACGGAAGGCACCGTGGGCCGAAGGGTGGTTGGGGCCCAGGTTGAGGAACATGTAGTCCTCGTTGGCGCCATGACGCTTCATGCCCCAGGCTTCGGGGTTGAAGCGCGCCGATTCCTCTTCAAGCTGTTGCTTGGCCAGGTTCAGGCTGTACGGATCGAATTCGGTAGCGCGCGCCGGGAAGTCCTTGCGCAGCGGGTGGCCTTCCCAGGTCGGCGGCATCAGGATGCGCGACAGGTGCGGGTGGCCGGCGAAGTCGATGCCGAACATGTCCCAGACTTCACGCTCGTACCAGTTGGCGTTGGGCCAGATGCCGGTGACTGACGGCAGGTTCAGGTCGCCTTCGCTCAAGGCCACCTTGATCATCACGTCGCTGTTACGCTCGACCGACAGCAGGTGGTAGAACACGCTGAAGTCAGCGGCTGGCAGGCCACGGCGCTGGGTGCGCAGGCGCTCGTCGACGCCGTGCAGGTCGTACAGCATGCTGTACGGCTTGGCGACGTTGCGCAGGAAGGAGAGGACGTCTTTGAGTTGGGCGCGGTTCACCCACAGGACCGGCATGCCGGTGCGGGTTTCCTGGGCGACGAATGCGTCTGCGCCAAAACGGTTGTGCAGTTCGACGACCACATCCTGGTCGTCAGCCTTGTAAGGCGGAATATAAATAGCGGTGTCCGCTGTCATGGTCTCGGTCGCTTTGAGTCAACGTAGAGAATGAAGCCAGGCCGCCGGCTCCTTCCGGAGCGGGCGGCATGTCGCTGGATCAGACTTCGTCGGGGCTGCGCAGGTTGGTGACCTGGATGCGCTGTTCACGACGCAGGTCTTTCTGGGCGGGCATCTCGGCACGGTAAATGCCTTGATCACCGACGACCCAGGAAAGCGGGCGTCGCTCCTGGCCGATCGACTCCTGCAGCAGCATCAGGCCCTGCAGGAAGGCTTCGGGGCGAGGCGGGCAGCCAGGCACGTAGACATCCACGGGGAGGAACTTGTCGACCCCCTGAACGACCGAGTAAATGTCGTACATACCACCGGAGTTGGCGCACGAACCCATGGAGATCACCCACTTGGGTTCGAGCATCTGCTCGTACAGGCGCTGAATGATCGGCGCCATCTTGATGAAGCAGGTGCCGGCGACGACCATGAAGTCGGCCTGACGGGGCGAGGCCCGGATGACTTCGGCGCCGAAACGGGCGATGTCGTGGGGCGCCGTGAAGGCCGTGGTCATTTCCACGTAGCAGCAGGACAGGCCGAAGTTGTACGGCCAGAGGGAGTTCTTGCGACCCCAGTTGACCGCGCCACGCAGCACATCTTCAAGCTTGCCCATGAAGATGTTCTTGTGGACCTGGTCCTCTAGCAGTTGATCGGTGACGGTTTCCCGTTCACCGACCGGGTACTGCTCGTTGGGCGCATCCGGATCGATTCTGGTGAGATTGTATTGCATGCCAAAGCCTCATTGTTTCAGCTTCGCTTGCCGCTTGCGGCGACCTTCGGGAGCCCAATCGAGTGCCCCGACGCGCCATAGGTAGACAAGACCAGCCAACAGAATTGCAATGAAAACGAGTGCTTCGACGAATCCGGTCCAGCCGCTTTCGCGGACGGACACAGACCATGCATACAGGAATAGGGCTTCGATATCGAAGATCACGAACAGCATCGCGACCAGATAGAATTTTGCGGACAGGCGAAGGCGGGCGCTGCCGACGGGCAGCATGCCGGATTCGAAGGGTTCGTTCTTGGCGCGACCCCAAGCCTTGCTACCGAGCAGGCTGGAGAGGCCGAGCATGAAGGCACACAGGCCGACGACACCCAGGAGGAAGATGGCAAAGCCCCAGTTGTGGGCGATGAGTCCTACCGAATCGGACATGCTAGAAATCCTTATACAGAGACCCAGCTCTGCAGTCTGAAATAAGTAGAGCGGCGACGCGTGTCGCGGTTGCAGTGACCAAATGTCGCAGCTGAATCAATCGGGCTGATTTTATGGGTAAACCCGGAGCAAGTAAAATTTCTGTGGCAAATTTATTCGTAGGATTAAGAACAAAAATCTCTCGTAAATGGCTGAAACCCTTGAGTTTCGGGCATTGCGCACGCTTTTGTTAATTATGTTTCTTGCAGGGTGTAACGACCTTCTGCATATGTAATGATAATTACTATCATTTGAGTTGGTGTGATGTTTTAAACCTGGCCTGACGCTTGCTAAGTTCAATTTACACCTGGGGCATCTTGCAAATAAGAAATCCTCTCGTTCTAACAGCTGGGCTCGCGCCTTGTACCGCTCTGCATCAATACTTTATCGATTGAGCTGCCGCGATGGACTGATGCCGCGATCGCCCACTGGCCCAGCCAATAGGTGAGGATGACCAGAAATTGTGCGGCGTCGAAGGGGCTGACGAAGCGATCGATGCCGATCAGGCTGTCGGAGAACACGAACAGGCTGGCCCCGATTGCGGTCAGTCCGCCACAGGCGAACGCGCGCCATAGCATTGCACCGATCGCCAGGGCGTAGAGTGCCACGGGAATCAGCAAGGGCCCCAGGCCATGGCTCGCGAGTAGCCCGAACAGTGCGCCGGTGAGCAAAACGCACAGCGCCAGCGCAACCGGGGCGGGGCGCCGGGTGATGCGGCAATAGGCATGCAGGTAGGCCAGGTGGGCGCAGAAGAATGCTGCCAGGCCGAAGACGAACCAGTCGCGCGGAATCGCCAGGATAATATCGCCCAGCACCGAAAAGCCCAGGCCGATGCTGATCCAGCGGTTATAGGGTGTGGCGGGCGCGCTGCACAGCCAGGCGATCAAGGCCAGCACCGGCAACGGCTTGGTGAGCAAGGCGAGCAGCGTGTTGTCGCTGGCCAGTGCGTATAAATAGAAAGCGGCCGCCGAAATGGCGATGACGATCAGGTGGCTTGGACGGGGCATGGGCAGTCCTTGCTGCTGGGTAGCCACAAGCATAGACCCAGGTTGTCGGCGGTGCTGCAGAGCATTGCAGACTTAGCTGCCTCCTACATGTTGATCGGAAATACGCGTAGGAACAGCTTGCCTACCATCACGCTCGACACGCCCTTAATAAAGAAGAAAGGCCCGACACCTTTGCAGGGTCGGGCCTCGCTTGAGGGTAGGTCACACTCAGTGGAACTGCTCTTCCTCAGTGGAGCCGGTCAGGGCGGTCACCGACGAAGCGCCACCTTGGATCACGGTGGTCATGTCGTCGAAGTAGCCGGTGCCGACTTCCTGCTGGTGCGCCACGAAGGTATAGCCTTTGTTGGCGTCAGCGAACTCCTGCTCCTGCAGCTTGACGTAAGCGGTCATGTCATTACGGGCGTAGTCGTGCGCCAGGTTGAACATGCCGTGCCACATGTTGTGGATGCCCGCCAGGGTGATGAACTGGTGCTTGTAGCCCATGGCCGACAGTTCGCGCTGGAACTTGGCGATGGTGGCGTCGTCCAGGTTCTTCTTCCAGTTGAAGGACGGCGAGCAGTTGTACGACAGGATCTGGTCCGGGTATTCCTTCTTGATCGCCTCGGCGAAGCGGCGGGCCTCTTCCAGGTCCGGCTTGGCAGTTTCGCACCAGATCAGGTCGGCGTACGGCGCATAGGCCAGACCGCGGGCGATGGCCTGGTCGAGACCGGCGCGGACTTTGTAGAAGCCTTCGCGGGTACGCTCGCCGATCACGAACGGCTGGTCGTACGGGTCGCAGTCGCTGGTCAGCAGGTCAGCGGCGTTGGCATCGGTACGGGCCAGGATGATGGTCGGTACGCCAGCGACATCCGCTGCCAGGCGGGCAGCAACGAGTTTCTGCACGGCTTCCTGGGTTGGGACCAGTACCTTGCCGCCCATGTGGCCGCACTTTTTCACCGAGGCCAGCTGGTCTTCGAAGTGAACGCCAGCAGCGCCTGCCTCGATCATGTTCTTCATCAGTTCGTAGGCGTTCAGCACGCCGCCGAAACCGGCTTCGGCGTCCGCCACGATCGGTGCGAAGTAGTCGATGTAGCCGTCGTCGCCTGGGTTCTTGCCCGCTTTCCACTGGATCTGGTCGGCACGGCGGAAGGCGTTGTTGATGCGCTTGACCACGGTCGGAACCGAGTCGACCGGGTACAGCGACTGGTCAGGGTACATGGACTCGGCCGAGTTGTTGTCGGCGGCCACCTGCCAGCCAGACAGGTAGATGGCCTGGATGCCGGCCTTGACCTGCTGGACTGCCTGGCCACCGGTCAGGGCGCCCATGCAGTTGACGAAATCTTTTTCAGGGCGGAAGGACGGGTGGGCACCTTCGGTGACCAGCTTCCACAGTTTCTCTGCACCCTGGCGGGCGAAGGTGTGCTCCGGCTGCAGGGAACCACGCAGGCGGACGACATCGGCGGCGGTATAGGTACGGGTCACGCCTTTCCAGCGCGGGTTCTCGGCCCAGTCTTTCTCAAGGGCTGCAATTTGCTGTTCGCGTGTCAGTGCCATGGAAATAAAACCTCGTCGCATCAGTCTTTGAAGTAGGTGCTTGTGCTCTGCGGCTCAGAAGCCTGGCGGCTGTCTTGTCCGGCGGAAGGTGATTGCAGGCGAGAAGGCTCGAAGGGGAAGGGGGCAGGGCCGGGCGAGGTGTGGCGGCAGGTCGGCTCGTGGATGCCTTGCTGCGGTGCGACAGGACTGCCAGGTACTGCGGTGATGCGCTTCCGTCCCTCGGGACAACTTCTTCGTTGCAGTCACTATCCCGTCGAACCGCCTTGTGGGCCGTATAGACACGAGACGCCTCCAAGGGTAGGGAGGAGCGCGTCTCGAAGGCCCTTGCCAGGGCCTCTGATTAGCGGGAGCGAGGCCATCATGCCCTTGGGAAAAAGTACCTGTCAAATGTTTTGTAGTGCTTTTTTTCGCTTACTACATCTTTGGTCTAATGAGACTCCTCGGTCAGTTTCAAGGCCTTTGGTCGAGGCCTTGAATTGCCTGGGATCAGTCAAGAAGGTCGACTTTGACGCGCAATGTCATGTTTTCACCCCGTTGGGTGCTGTAGGTGTAGCTCGATGCACTGCGATCGGATTGGCTCTGCTGATTGAAACCGGCCAGGGTGATCCACTCGCCAAGCTTGCCGGTGACGGTCGTGTCGGTGCTTTGAACTTTTACTACATCCTGACGTTCAAGACTCATTCGATCATTATTGGTGCTTATTTGCAGACGAACCGTGTCGCCGCTGAGGCTTGGCGTGACATAGAAACCCTGGGTGACATTGCGGTATTCGGTGTCGCTCTGGATACGCCCGTAGCCATCGGTGCTGGTACTGGTGACGGGGATGCTCTGGCCGACCTGGATCAACGCCGGCTGGCCCTCGCTGGCCTGGATCTGCTGCATCCCACCGTCACGATTGCTGGTGCCGTAATGGATGATGCGGGCATTGCCACGGTTGTCCTGGAAGTTGCTGTCGTCATTGTCGACGCTGATCAACAGGCGCTTGGGCGCGGTGTCGAGCTGTTGCAGCAAGGCGCGCAGGTCATCGATGCGCTCGGGGCTGGCGTTGACGATCAGCTTGTTCTCGAAGGCGCTGACGGTGCCGTCCTTGCCCAGGAAGGACTGAGCGGTCGGGAGCAGTTCGGCGCTGGTGCGATGCTGCAGCGGCAGCACCTCGGTGGCGGCCTGGGCGGTGAGGCTGGCGGCCAGCAAGAGGGAGGCGATGAAGGGGCGTAGCGGCATGTCCATGATCTCCGCAGGTGGAATGATCATGATGGCAAATTTGTCGCGCATCTGCAGGGTCTGGATCACAGGCTGGACACCTGTTGTGTGTTTGGGGCGGCGAATGCGCTGAGGTGCCAGGCGGTGGTCGCTACCGGACAAATCTCGTAACATCGCGCCCCTCGATTTTCAGCCCGGTTCGCCTCTGGATCCGGACACGACACAGGACCCTCATGAAACCCGCCCGCCTTCGCGCCGATCTGCTCGCCGGCCTGACCACCTCTTTCGCCCTGGTGCCCGAGTGCATCGCCTTCGCTCTGGTTGCCCACCTCAACCCGCTCATGGGCCTGTACGGCGCCTTCATCATCTGTACCCTGACCGCACTGTTCGGCGGACGCCCCGGGATGATCTCCGGCGCCGCAGGCTCCATGGCCGTGGTGATCGTGGCCCTGGTGGTGCAGCACGGTGCCCAGTACCTGTTGGCCACGGTGCTGCTCGGCGGGGTGGTGATGATCCTGTTCGGCGTACTGCGCCTGGGCAAGCTGGTGCGCCTGGTGCCGTATCCGGTGATGCTCGGGTTCGTCAACGGCCTGGCGATCGTCATTGCCCTGGCCCAGTTGGAGCACTTCAAGGACGGCGAGCACTGGCTCAGCGGCGCGCCGCTCTACCTGATGGTCGGCCTGGTAGCGCTGACCATGCTGGTGGTCTACGTGCTGCCGCGCCTGACCCGTGCTGTACCCCCGGCCTTGGTCGCCATCCTCGGCGTCGGTCTGCTGGTCTACCTGCTCGGCCTGCCAACCCGCACCTTGGGCGACATGGCGCACATTGCCGGCGGCCTGCCGCGGCTGGCCCTGCCAGAGGTGCCATGGAACCTCGAGACGCTGAAGATCATCGCGCCCTATGCCGTGTTGATGGCGATGGTGGGTCTGCTGGAAACCCTGCTGACCTTGAACCTGACCGACGAGATCACCGAAAGCCGCGGCTATCCTGATCGCGAGTGCGTGGCCCTGGGGGCGGCGAACATGGTCTCGGGCCTGTGTGGTGGCATGGGGGGCTGCGCGATGATCGGCCAGACCGTGATCAACCTCAGCTCCAATGGTCGTGGCCGGCTGTCAGGCGTGGTGGCGGGCGGGATGATCCTGCTGTTCGTGCTGTTCCTGTCGCCGTTGATCGAGCGTATCCCGTTGGCGGCATTGGTCGGCGTGATGTTCGTGGTCGCCCAGCAGACCTTCGCCTGGGCTTCGCTGCGGGTGCTGCGCAAGGTGCCGATCAGTGACGTGCTGGCGATCATCGCGGTGACGGTGGTGACGGTATTCACCGACCTTGCGACTGCCGTGCTGTTCGGCATCGTCATCGCCGCGATCAACTTTGCCTGGCAGCACGCGCGCGAACTCTATGCCGACAGCCATCTGGACGAGGAGGGCGGCAAGGTCTATCAGGTGCATGGCACGCTGTTCTTCGCCTCGGCCACGCCCTTTCTCGATCAGTTCGACCCGGCGCAGGATCCGGCCAGCGTGACCCTGGACTGCAAGCACCTGAGCTTTGTCGACTACTCGGCGATAGCGGCGTTGAAGACCTTGCGTGAGCGTTATGCCAAGGCCGGCAAGCACCTGCGCGTGGTGCACCTGTCGGAGCGCTGCAAGAAGCTGCTCAAGCGGGCGGGTGAGTAGCATTGAGCGGCTTTGGCGCCTGAGCGGGCTCTTTCGCGGGTAAACCCGCACAGGTTCTCCGGTGCTCTCGAGAGCACCGCCTTGGCCGCGAAGCCGTCGGACAGACACCCAGGAGGCGGGGTTATTCCCCCTTGTTCTTCTTGACGATGCTGTCGGCGATGCTCGCCGGCGCCTCGGCGTACTTGGTGAACTCCATCGAGTAACTGGCCCGGCCCTGGGTCATCGAGCGCATGTCGGTGGAGTAGCCGAACATCTCGCCCAATGGCACCTCGGCGCGGATCACTTTGCCTGCGGGGCTGTCCTCCGAGCCCTGGATCATGCCGCGCCGACGGCTCAGGTCGCCCATGATGTCGCCCAGGTATTCCTCGGGCGTGACCACTTCGACCTTCATCACCGGCTCCAGTAGCACGGCACCGCCTTTCTGGGCCAATTGCTTGGTGGCCATGGATGCGGCGATCTTGTAGGCCATTTCGTTGGAGTCCACGTCGTGGTACGAGCCGTCGTACACCGCGGCCTTGAGGCTGATCAGCGGATAGCCGGCCAGCACGCCGTTCTGCATTTGCTCCTCGATGCCTTTCTGGATCGCCGGGATGTACTCGCGCGGCACCACGCCGCCGACGATCTCATTGATGAACTCCAGGCCTTCCTTGCCGTCGTCGCCGGGTGCAAAGCGGATCCAGCAGTGGCCATACTGTCCGCGGCCCCCGGATTGGCGGATGAAGCGACCCTCGATTTCACAGGTGTTGCGGATCTTCTCGCGGTAGGCCACTTGGGGCTTGCCAATGTTGGCCTCGACGTTGAACTCGCGGCGCATGCGATCGACGATGATGTCCAGGTGCAGTTCACCCATGCCGGAGATGATCGTCTGACCGGTCTCCTCGTCGGTCTTGACCCGGAACGAGGGGTCCTCCTGGGCCAACTTGCCCAGGGCGATGCCCATTTTTTCCTGGTCGGCTTTGGTCTTGGGCTCAACGGCCACGGAAATCACTGGGTCGGGGAAGTCCATGCGCTCGAGGATGATCGGTTTGTTCATGTCGCACAGGGTGTCGCCGGTGGTGACATCCTTCATGCCGATCAGTGCAGCGATGTCGCCGGCACAGACGTTCTTGATCTCGGCGCGCTGGTTGGCGTGCATCTGCACCATGCGCCCGACGCGTTCCTTCTTGCCCTTGACCGAATTGAGCACCGCGTCACCGGAGCTGAGCACGCCTGAGTACACCCGGGCGAAGGTCAGGGTGCCGACGAATGGGGCGGTGGCGATCTTGAAGGCCAAGGCCGAGAACGGCTCGTTGTCGTCGGCGTGGCGTTCCAGGTGTTTTTCTTCGTTGTCCGGGTCGGTGCCGTTGATCGCTGGTATCTCGCTAGGGGCGGGCAGGTAGTCGATCACCGCATCGAGCATCAGCGGTACGCCTTTGTTCTTGAAGGACGACCCGAGGATGGTCGGCACGATCTCATTGGCCAGGGTGCGCTGGCGCAGGCCTGCCTTGATCTCGTCAATGCTCAGCGCTTCACCCTCGAGAAACTTCATGGTCAGTTCGTCGTTGGCCTCGGCGGCAGCTTCGACCATGTGCGCGCGCCACTCATCGGCCAGGGCGCGCAATTCAGCTGGAATCTCTTCTTCGCGATAGCTGGTGCCCTGGTCGGCGTCGTTCCAGTAGATGGCTTTCATCTTCACCAGGTCGATCTGCCCCTCGAAGTGCTCCTCGCTGCCGATCGCCAGCTGGATCGGCACTGGGTGGTGTCCCAGGCGCTGGTCGATCTGCTTGACCACCCGCAGGAAGTCCGCGCCCTGGCGGTCCATCTTGTTGATATAGGCCAGGCGTGGCACGTGGTATTTGTTGGCCTGGCGCCAGACCGTCTCGGACTGCGGCTCGACGCCGTCGGCGCCGCTGAACACCACCACCGCCCCGTCGAGTACGCGCAGCGAGCGTTCCACCTCGATGGTGAAGTCGACGTGACCGGGGGTGTCGATGATGTTGAAGCGGTACTTGTCGGCAAATTGCTTGGTCGAGCCCTGCCAGAACGCCGTGGTCGCCGCAGAGGTGATGGTGATGCCACGCTCCTGTTCCTGGGCCATCCAGTCCATGGTGGCGGCTCCGTCATGAACCTCACCCATCTTGTGGTTGACCCCGGTGTAGAACAGGATGCGTTCGGTGGTAGTGGTCTTGCCGGCGTCCACGTGGGCGACGATGCCGATATTGCGGTACAGCTCGATGGGAGTCGTGCGGGCCATGGTCATTCACCTGTGGGTGAGCGGGTTCTCCCAAGGTAGCAGACGATGGCGCCTGTGATGAGGCCAGGGGTAAGTATCCGACGGTTGCCAAGGGGCGCTGATGTGCCGCCTAATCCAGGCTTTGCCTACTGTTTCGCCTGGAGTCGCCCATGGCCCTCGAAGTACCGCTGCAGACTTGGTGCCAGCAGCACCCGCTGATCGCCGACCTGGTGCGCCACGCCCCGGTCACTTGGTTCAATCCTGGTATCGCGCCCTCCGCCCAGGCCCTGGGCGACGTACCGCTAGGGGCGGGCGATATTGCCGAGGCCAGCGCCCGGTTGACGCGTTTCGCACCGTTCATCGCCTCTGCCTTCCCGCAGACCCAGGCGGCCGGGGGGCTGATCGAATCGCCGTTGTTGCCTTTGCCCAGCCTGCAGGCCGCCTTGTGCGATGAACTCGATATCGCGCCCGTCGGCTCGCTTTGGCTCAAGGCCGATAACCTGCTGCCGATCTCGGGCTCGATCAAGGCCCGTGGCGGCATCTATGAAGTGCTCAAGCATGCCGAGGACCTGGCCCTGGCCGGCGGGCTGCTCAAACCGGGGGACGATTACGCCGTGCTCGACAGCGACGCGGCGCGGGCCTTCTTCGGCCAATACAGCATCGCTGTGGGTTCGACCGGCAACCTGGGGTTGTCCATCGGCGTCATGGGCGCGCGTCTGGGGTTCCGGACGACGGTGCACATGTCCGCCGATGCCCGTCAGTGGAAGAAGGATCGCTTGCGGGCCTGTGGTGTCGAGGTGCGCGAGTACGATGCCGACTACGGGGTCGCGGTCGAGCAGGGGCGGCGCGAAGCCGATGCCGATCCCAACTGCCACTTCGTCGATGACGAGAACTCCACCGACCTGTTCCTGGGCTATGCGGTGGCCGCCGAGCGCTTGCGCGGGCAGTTGCAGGCGGCGGGCATCGTCGTCGATGCCGAGCATCCGCTGTTCGTCTATCTGCCCTGCGGCGTGGGCGGCGGTCCGGGAGGCGTGGCCTTTGGCTTGAAGCAGGCATTTGGCGATGCGGTGCATTGTCTGTTCGCCGAGCCCAGCCATTCGCCGTGCATGCTGTTGGGGGTGTACACCGGGTTGCATGAGCGGGTGTCGGTCTATGACTTCGGCCTGGACAACCACACTGCCGCCGACGGGTTGGCGGTCGGAAGGCCCTCAGGGTTCGTCGGGCGGGCCATGCAGCGCCTGATCGACGGCTACTACACCGTCAGCGATGCCGAACTGTTCCGCCTATTGGCACTGATGGAGAAACGCGAAGGGCTGGCGTTGGAGCCGTCGGCGCTGGCGGGCGTCCCGGGCATGGGTCGCGTGTTGCGGGAAAGCCAGGGTTATCGTCAACGCCTGGGGCTGGATGAACAGCGCATGGCCAATGCCACGCACCTGGTCTGGGCGACGGGTGGCAGCATGGTGCCGCGTGAGGAAATGGACGCTTACCTGGAAAAAGGCCGCGCCATCGTGCATGGCCGCCAAGGGCAGTGACCCGGCGGCCAGGCGCCCAGATCAGTCGGCCAGGGCTTGCAGTTGCCACTGGCCGTCGGTTTCGCGGGCCAGGCCGCTGGCTGGCAGCAGGGCGAGCAGGCGCTCGTGCAGGGCGGCGTCGGTGAACGTCTTGACGGTGGTCAGGTCCAGCGCGCCAGTCAGTGGCAGATCGTTCTTGGTGTAGGACAGCCAGGCTTTCTTCAGCACCAGCAGAACATCGCTGCCCGCGGTGTTGGCGAAGCGTCGGTGCAGGGTACGGCCTTCGAGATCGAAGGTGTGCTGATGGCTGTAGCCGCTTTCGTCGCCGCCCCGTTCCAGGCAGCGGTGGCAACGGCAGGCGCCTTCGCCGAAGGCATTGCGCAGGTAGGCGTTGAAGTCCACGACGGGCTTGAGGCTCAGGCGTTTGTCGACTTCGAACAGGTCGGCGATCAGGGGTTCTTCGGCGCTCACTCGGGATCCTCGTGTGGTGGGGCGTGCATCGGCGGGCACCCTAACAGATTTCGGCCCCGCGGTCTCTGGACGAGCAGATGTCCGGGAACGAGCGGTTCGGCCCGGCAAATGCAAGCGCGGTACTCGCGCGCGGGCATCGCCTGCCGTAACCTACACAGCCTTGGCGCCCAATGCGCCGTCCCTTATTCCTGCGAGGCACCCCGATTGAGCAAGTACCCCTACATCGCCACCGTAACCGTCAGCGCCGAAGACCGTGGGGGTGACGCCGAAGCCATGGAAAACCCCAACATGCGTGTGGGCCTGGAAGCGGTTACCGAAACCCTCAAGAAGGTGCACTTCGTCGGTACCCTGGCCGCGCCGGAAAAATCCGCCACGCACATCTGCGTGACGCTGGAGAACGGCCTCACCTACTACGGCCCGATCGTCAACGGCCACGCCGAACTCGAAGGCGGCTGGATTGCCTTCGAGTCCGACATGCTCACCCCCGAAGAGCTGGGCCTCTAGGGTTCAGCCCAGCGCCGCCAGACACTCCTCGAGGATATCCAGGCCTTCTTCGAGCACCTGTGGCTCGATCGTCAGCGGCGCCAGCAGGCGAATGATGTGCCGCGCCTTGCCACTGGGCATCAGCAGCAGGCCTTTGGCGCGGGCCGACTCGAGTACCTTGGCCAGTTGAGCCGGCGCGGGGCTGCCGTCGGCGTTGACCAACTCCAGCCCGCGCATCGCGCCGGTGCCGGTCAGGCGGCCTAGCGCCGACGTCAGCCCGGTGGCCTTCCACCGTGTGTAGCGGCCAACGATGGCCTGTTCCTGACGTTCTCCCCAGGTCGCGAGATGCTCGTCGGTCATCTGCTCCAGGCTGGCCAAGGCCGCCGCGCAGGCGATCGGGTTGCCTGAATAAGTGCCGCCCAGGCCGCCCTTGGGCAGCGAGTCCATGATCGCCTTGCGACCGACCACCGCGCCCAGCGGCATGCCCCCGGCGATGCTCTTGGCCAACAGCAGCAGGTCAGGCTCGATGCCCAGGCGAGGAAAGGCGAAGCGCTGACCGGTACGGCCGAAGCCAGACTGGATCTCGTCGATGATGATCAGGATGCCGTGATCGTCGCAAAAGCGGCGCAATGCCTGGGCGAAGCTGGGGTCCAGCGCCAGGAAGCCGCCTTCGCCTTGGACGGGCTCGAAGATAAACGCTGCGACGTCCTCCACCGCCAGTTCCACGCTGAACAAGCGCTCCATGGCCTTGAGCGCCTGCTCGCAGGTGACGCCGGTGTCGGCGCTGGGGTAGGGCAGGTGATAGACCGGCCCGGGCAGTTCACCCACCCGTTGCTTGTACGGTGCGACCTTGCCGTTGAGGTTGAGGGTGGCCAAGGTACGACCATGGAAGCCGCCGTCGAAGGCGACGATGGCGCGCTTGCCAGTGGCCCCGCGCGCCACTTTCAGCGCGTTTTCCGCCGCTTCCGCGCCGCTGTTGGTGAGCATGCCTGCCAGTGGGTAGCTCACCGGCACGAAATGCTGCAAACGCTCCATCAGCGCTAGATACGGGCCGTGGGGGGCCGCATTGAAGGCGTAGTGGGTCAGGTGCGTGGCCTGGGTCTGGATGGCCTGGACCACGGCCGGGTTGCAATGGCCCAGGTTCAGGACGCCGATACCACCGACAAAGTCGATATAACGGGTGCCGTCGGTGTCCCAGACTTCGGCATTGCGGCCATGGGAAAGTGTGATCGGATGAACAATTGCAATGGACTGGCTGATACTTTCCTGATTCATGTGCACGCAAACCTTGGTTTGATTTTCTTATTATCCAAGCGCGGCGAAGTGTTGCTTCGCAAACGAATTATTCGATTGCGGTCATTCCAAAAACTATTGCATAGCTCACCTGCGCGGTGACCCCTTCAATCGCCCTGGGCCACCCGCTCCAGGATCCACTGCACGAACGCCCGCACCTTCGGTACCTCCGCCGCATGCTCGGCGTGGGCGATGAAGTGCTTGCCATTGCTGGGCACCGGATGGTCCCAGGCTACCACCAGCTTGCCTTCGGCCAGTTCCTCGGCCACCAGATAACGGGGGATCAGGGCAATGCCGCAGCCTGCGATGGCGGCGCGGATGCACAGGTAGAAGGTGTCGAAACGGGGGCCGTGGTAGCTGTTTTCACTGTGCAGCCCAAGGCCCAGGAGCCACTCGTGCCAGGCCTCCGGCCGCGAAGCGCATTGCAGCAGGCGGTGCTCGGTCAATGCCGCGGCGCTGTCGAAGCGGTGCTGGGCGCGTAGCGATGGCGCACACACCGGCACCACCTCCTCGCTGAACAGCTCAAGGCAAGTGGCCCCAGGCCAGGTGCCCTGGCCGAAGAAGAACGCGATGTCGGCCCTGGACTGCACCAGGTCGAATGGCTCCAGCTCGTTGCGGATATCCAAGTGGATGCGCGGGTGACGATCACCGAAGCCCTTGAGTTTGGGCACCAGCCAGCGGGCACCGAACGTCGGCTGGGTGGCGATACGCAGCACTTCGGTTTCATCGCCATAGCTGAGGATGTAACGGCTGGAGATGTCGATCTGGGTGAGGATCTTGTTCACCTCGGTCAGGTACAGCGCGCCGGCCGGCGTCAGTTGCAGGCGCCTGCGGATGCGCTGGAACAGCGGGTGCGCAAGCATGTCTTCCAGTTGTGCCACTTGCTTGCTCACGGCGCTCTGGGTCAAGTGCAGCTCCTGCGCCGCCCGTGTGAAGCTCAGGTGGCGAGCGGCCGCTTCGAAGCACTGCAAGGCGGTGGAGGAAGGCATCAGGCGTTTTGACATGAGCGATGAGTACCGAGTGAATTTGGAAGGATTTCATTCCGTCATGGAATCATGTGCTTCGAAAAGGTCGTTTGTTGGCCTCGTCTTATTAGATTAATACTGACCTGCATCAACGATGACAACCCGCTGTTGAAACAGGAGAAGAACAATGACTGTCGACGCGTTCGAACGTCTCGGCGTGCCTGAATGTTTATTTGCCCTCGGCCAATACCAGCGTCCGATAGCATGGCATCGATAAGGGCCTGCGCCTGATCTGACCGAAAACAACAAGAACAAGAAAGCAACGCTATTTTGCCTTCTGCTCCCTTTTCAGCCGCCGCTAGCGGCGGTCGACCCATTCGAGGGTTCCCCCATGGCATCGCCACATCCAAAGAAACAGCGCTCACTGCAACATGGCCTGACCTCGCGCCAGGTCTCGATGATTTCCATCGCCGGCATCATCGGGGCCGGTCTGTTCATCGGCTCTTCCAACGCCATCGCCACCGCGGGTCCCGCGATCCTGATCTCCTACGCCATGACGGGTCTGCTGGTTTTGCTGGTGATGCGCATGCTGGGCGAAATGGCCATTGCCAACCCCAACAGCGGTTCATTCTCCACCTATGCCGCCGAGGCCATCGGGCCGTGGGCGGGTTTCACCATTGGCTGGCTGTATTGGTGGTTCTGGGTGCTGATCATTCCGGTCGAAGCCATTGCCGGCGCGGACATCCTCCATGCGTACTTCCCCGGCGTGCCGTCCTGGTTGTTCGCGTTCCTGATCATGGTCATGCTGTCGGCCACCAACCTGATCAGCGTGAAGAATTTCGGTGAATTCGAGTACTGGTTCGCGCTGGTCAAAGTGATCGCCATCCTTGCCTTCATCGGCGTCTGTAGCATGGCGGTGTTCGGCGTCTGGCCGCTGGCCGAGGTCTCCGGTGTCAGCCACCTGTGGGCCAGTGGTGGTTTCATGCCCAACGGCTTTGGCACGGTGCTCGGCGGCGTCTTGATCACTATCTTCTCGTTCTTCGGCGCCGAGATCGTCACCATCGCCGCCGACGAAACCTCCAACCCGAAAGACAAGATTCGCCGCGCCACCAACCTGGTGGTGTATCGCATCGCGATCTTCTACCTGGCCTCGATCTTCCTGGTGGTGTCGCTGGTGGCCTGGAACGACCCGGGCCTGAAGGCGGTGGGGTCCTTCCAGCGCGTACTCGAGGTCTTGAACGTGCCAGGCGCCAAGCTGATGGTTGACCTGGTGGTGCTGGTGGCAGTCACCAGTTGCATGAACTCCGGTCTCTATACCGCCTCGCGCATGCTCTATTCGCTGGGCGCGCGCGGCGAGGCGCCGCGGATGATCAAGCGTATCTCCGGCAATGGCGTGCCGACCGTGGCAGTGGTGCTGTCGACCTTGGCGGGCTTCGTCGGCTGCTTCGTCAACTACGTGTTGCCTGGCAAGGTGTTCGGTTTCCTGTTGTCCACCACCGGCGCTATTGCCTTGTTGGTGTACCTGGTGATCGCCGTGTCGCAGCTGCGCATGCGTGCCCGTGCCGAGCGCGAAGGCACGGAGCTGGCCCTGAAGATGTGGTTGTTCCCTTGGCTCACCTGGCTGGTGATCGGGCTGATCGTCATGGTGCTGGGCTACATGTTGTTCAGCGATGCCTACCGCTACGAGACCTTGATGACGGCGGGGGTGACCTGCTTCATCCTGCTGATCGCCCTGACCCGTCGGCGTGGGATGTCGGTGCTGGCTCCGACTCATTGATCGACAGTGCAAACGGGGCTGCCAGCGCAGCCTCGTCATTGGCGGGGAAGGGGCAGGGCGCTACCATCGGTGGCGTCTTCTTCGCCTAACAACAAGCACAGGATGCGTATGAACGAACACGTACTTTCCCTGCAGGAGCTGGCCGCCCCGGAGGGTACCTGCTATGGCTGTGGTTGCTCGCACCCCAGCGGCCTGCACATCAAGAGCCATTGGGATGAGGATGGCACTCACCTGATCTGTCGCCACTCGCCTGACAGCGGCTTCATCGGCTGGCCGGGGCTGGTCTACGGTGGATTCTTGGCCATGCTGGTGGATTGCCACTCCAACTGGACGGCCATGGCCTATCACTACCGGGCCGAGGGGCGCGAAGCAGGGAGTCTGCCGCGTATCGATTGCGTCACCGGCACGCTCAGCCTGACGTACCTCAAGCCCACCCCGATGGGCGTGGAGCTGGTGCTCAAGGCGCGCGTGGAGGGTGAGGTCGGGCGCAAGACCCGGGTCATTTGTGAAGTCTGGGCGGGCGATGTACTGACCGTGACGGCTGATTCAGTGTTCGTGCGCGTAGATACCGAGAAGCTCAAACTCAAGGCCCATGGTTTGTCTTAAGCACTGCTACCGGCAGGCGGTGCTGAGCCGTCTGTCGAGTGTTGGATACCTCAATTCGTTGAAAAGCCTTACAGGCTTGTCAGTTGAGTCCGATGTGGCTCGTCCAGGGTTGCGAATAGGCTGGTCTGGTTTTCACAACCGACGGTCTAGGATGTTCGTTTAATCCCACATCAAGCTCCCATTCTCGCCTTCTCAATACAGGCGAGTTTCTCCAGAGCATCCGCGACTTTTCCAATCCCCTGATGCAAACGCGTGCGTGATCGCGGCGGGAGCTCCGTGCCCATGCGTCCAGCACCGAGGAGTTGTTTTCATGCGTGCCAGATTCATCCGCAACCTTTTGCCCCTGGGCGGTCTGTTACTGGCCCTGGGCGGTTGCGCCAGCGTTGTCGTGCCGACCGAACAGATCGAGCTGACCCGTCATGCAGTCAATCGTGCCGTGGCCGCCGATGCGACCCAATATGCGCCCGTCGAAATGCGTGCGGCCCAGGACAAACTCAACGCCATGGAGCGGGCCTTGGGCCAGCAGGACCTGGCTCAGGTCCGCACCCTCGCCGAACAAGCCGAGGCCGACGCCAGCTTCGCCGAGCGCAAGGCTCAGGCGAGCAAGGCCCAGGCGCAACTCAGCGCCGCCCGCGAAGGCATCGAGGTGCTCAAGCGGGAAATGCTCGAAGCCCCCGACACCCTGCCTGCCGTGACTGCCGAATAAGGAGCTGACCATGTCGAAATCGTATCTGTTGCCTTGCGCATCGGTGCTCGCACTGGCGCTGGCCGGTTGTAGTGCGACGCCAGAAAACCCAAACCTGCTGGAGGCCCGCGAGGCGTATTCGGTCCTGCAAGGCAAACCGGATGCCAGCCGGCTTGCCGCCCTGGAAACCCAGGAAGCCTACCGCGCCCTGGGCAAAGCCGAACTGGCCTCGCTCAAGGACCGCAAAGGGGCGCAGGTCGGGCAGCTCGCCTACCTAGCCAACCGCAAGATCGAGACGGCCGAGCAGACCATCGTACTGCGCCAGGCCGAAGCCGGCCTGCAGCGTATCGAGGCCCAGCGCACCGAGGCACGCCTTCAGGTGCGTACCGCTCAGCTCAAGGCGTTGCAATCGCTCAAGTCCAAGCAGACCGAACGCGGTACCGTCGTGACGTTCGGCGATGTGCTGTTTGACACCGGTCGCGCGCAACTGCGCCCCAGCAGCGATCGCGATATCCAGAAGCTGGCCGCATTCCTGAACGACAACCCTGAACGCAAGGTGCTGGTCGAAGGCTTCACCGATGCCACTGGCAGCGATGCCTTCAACCAGACACTGTCCGAACAGCGCGCCGCCTCCGTGGCGATGGCGTTGCGCCGTCACGGTATCGAACCCGGCCGGATCACTACCGGCGGTTATGGCAAGGAATATCCGGTTGCCTCCAATGCCGATGCGCAAGCCCGGCAGCTCAATCGCCGTGTGGAGGTGATCATCTCCCGAGGCGCCGAGCGCGTTCCGGCGCGGTACTGATGTGACGGATGGCGCACCTGCGGGCGTGCCATCCGAAACACTGCACAGTCCTTGTGGGAGCGGGTTCGCCAGCGAATGCGGTAGTGGATTCACCAACGTATTCACGGGTAAACCCGTTCCCACAGATGGCGGCGAAAGCCCTAGTAACAACCGATGGCCAAACCATCGGGTTACCCCTACAGTGGTCATTTCCTTGTCTTCAGGAAGTGCCCATGACCGATCTCAGCGCTTTTCCCATCACCCGCAAATGGCCGGCGCGCCATCCCGAGCGCCTGCAGTTGTATTCCTTGCCCACGCCCAACGGCGTCAAGGTCTCGATCATGCTCGAGGAGATCGGTCTGCCCTACGAGGTGCACAAGATCAGCTTCGACAACGATGACCAAATGAGCCCTGAATTCATCTCGTTGAGCGCCAACAACAAGATCCCTGCCATCCTCGACCCCAACGGCCCGAACGGCCAGCCGCTGCCATTGTTCGAGTCCGGCGCGATCCTGCAGTACCTGGCGGAGAAGACCGGCCAGTTGCTCAGCCAGGATCCGGCCACCCGCTACCAGACCCTCCAGTGGCTGATGTTCCAGATGGGAGGGATCGGGCCGATGTTCGGCCAGGTCGGGTTCTTCCATTTCTTCGCTGGCAAGGATTACGAGGACAAGCGTCCGCGGGACCGTTATGTCAATGAATCGCGACGCCTGCTGGGCGTGCTCGACCGGCACCTGGCCGGGCGCGAATGGATGGTGGACACGTACAGCATCGCCGACATCGCCATCTTCCCGTGGGTGCGCAACCTGGTGGAACGCTACAACGCACGGGAGCTGGTGCGGTTCGATGAGTTCAAGCAGGTGCAGCGAGTGCTTGAGGCCTTCCTGGCCCGACCTGCGGTGCAGCGGGGCCTGAAGATTCCAGCGTGAGCCTGCACGCGTTCAGGGTCGTGGTGCGGCCCTGAACTTTCAGAATACCTGGCACAGCAGCCAGTACAGGCATCCGGCCAGGAGCATGGCCGCCGGCAAGGTCAATACCCAGGCCATCAACAGATTGAACAGTGTCCGCCGCTGGATACCCGATCCGTTCGCCACCATGGTGCCCGCGACGCCCGACGACAGCACATGGGTGGTCGATACCGGCAGGCCGAACAGGTCCGCCGCGCCAATGGTGCACATGGCCACCACCTCCGCCGAGGCACCTTGGGCATAGCTCAGGTGGGTCTTGCCGATCTTTTCGCCCACGGTGACCACGATGCGTCGCCAGCCCACCATGGTGCCCAGGCCCAGTGCAATGGCGACCACGACCTTGACCCACAGCGGGATGTAGCGGGTGGCATCGTCCAATTGCTGTTTGAACGCGCTGACCTGGCGATGGGTTTGGGCGTCGAAGCGTGCCAACTGCTGCTTGTCGATAATGCGGATGGTTTCGCTCGCCAGGTACATGTCGTCGCGCACGTTGGCCATGGCTTCGGCCGGCACTCGGTTGAGGGAGCCATAGCCTTTGACCTGCTCGCCGATCATCCCGCTGAGTGCGGCCAATGCGGGGACTAGTTGCGGGCTCGCCTTGGGCTCGGCAATGAAGGCGATCAGCGCCTGGCGTGGGTCGGCCGGGGCGGCTTGAGGCGCACTGCGCACCAACGCTTGACGGGTGCTTTGGGCAACGGCGGAGAACTGCTGTGCCTGCGCCGTGGGCATGGTCTTGTTCAGCGCGTACGCCATCGGCAGGGTGCCGACCAGAATCAGCATGATCAGCCCCATGCCTTTCTGGCCGTCGTTGGATCCATGGGCGAACGACACGCCGGTGCAGGTCAGGATCAACACGCCGCGGATCCACCAAGGGGGAGGCGTCTGCCCTTGCGGTGCCTCGTACAGCTCACGACGCTTGACCAGCAGACGCAGTGCCAGCAACAGCAAGGCGGCACAGGCGAAGCCAATCAGCGGCGAGAACAGCAAGGCGTAGCCCACCTTGCTCGCCTGGCTCCAGTCCACTCCGCTGGTGCCCGCGCGCCCATGCATCAGGGCGTTGGCCACACCGACGCCGATGATCGAGCCGATCAAGGTGTGTGAAGACGATGCAGGCAGGCCCAGCCACCAGGTGCCCAGGTTCCAGATGATCGCCGCCAGCAGCAGGGCGAACACCATGGCGAAGCCGGCCGTGGAGCCCACCTGCAGGATCAGCTCCACCGGCAGCAGCGCAATGATGGCGAATGCCACGGCGCCGCTGGACAGCAGCACCCCAAGGAAATTGCACAGGCCAGACCACACCACCGCCACCGGCGCCGGCAAGGAATGGGTATAGATCACCGTGGCGACTGCATTGGCCGTGTCATGGAAGCCATTGACGAACTCGAAACCCAGGGCGATCAGTAGCGCCAGGCCCAGCAGCAGGAAGGGGGTGAAGGTGGTGACGACGGTGCCGCTGGCGCTGACATCCTGTTTCAGGCTCCAGGCGGTGTAGGCCACTGCGGCCAGCAGCAGACCGATGAACAACGTGAGGGTAGCGCGGCCGGGTCTGTGTGACAGCTGCGGGCGGGCGTCGGGGTGGGCCAGGTCGGTCTGGTTGGCCAGTGACGAGGTTGCCATGGAGGGCTCCGGGTGGCGTCGGGCAAAGATGCCAGGCGGACAAAGCATAGAAGGCATTGCAGGGTCTGCACGTGACCTTGGTCAATGAAGGCCCTAGTCTGATAGGTAAGGCTTGTCACAGGAGAACGCCGTGATCCGCTGCAAACGTGTCTACGATCCCATTGAGGCCGAGGATGGTCAGCGGGTGCTGGTCGATCGTCTGTGGCCGCGAAACAAACGAAAGGACGACCTCCACGGACAATGGTTGCGAGAGGTGGCACCGTCCGATGAACTGCGTAAGGCGTTTCATCATGGCGAGGTGGATTTCGCCGGTTTCACCCAGCGCTACCAGCAGGAACTGGCGGCCCATCCCGAGCACTGGTACCCGCTGCTGGACCTCGCCGCCAAGGGCACCTTGACCTTGCTCTATGCTGGCAAGGACACCGAGCACAACAATGCCGTGGTGCTGGCCGGGTGGCTGGAGGACGAGCTTGAACGCCGCGGGCCGGGAAGCTCTCCGGTGTGCTATGCCCCGTAGATCGACTGCAGGATCCGCCCCCCATGCCTCTTGAATTGGTCCCGGCCACCGACGCCCACCGTACCTTCGCCCGCGATCTGACCCGGCGCGCCATGCTGCCGTACTACCGGGAGTTCGACCTGCTGTGGATCGAGGAAGCTTTCGATGAAGCCTGGGGCTGGCGCGAACAGTGGTTGGTGACAGAGCAGGGGCAGGTGCTGGGTTTCTGCAGCCTCAGCCAGGATCGCCAGGCGTTGTTCATCCGCGAGTTGCACCTGCTTCCCGAGCATAGAGGGCGGGGTGTCGGCGCCTGGGTACTGGAGACCCTGGCCCAATGGGCGGGGCAACGACGGCTGCCCTTGCTGCGGTTGATGGTGTTCAACAGCAACCCCGCGCGTCAGCTCTATGCGCGCCACGGCTTCGTGGAAATGGGCGAAGACGAATGCTTCGTGCGCATGCAGCGGGCGATTGGCGCCAAGTGCTGACCGGTGAGACAGATCGTGACCGATAGCGCAATGATGGCTTGCCAGGATTGGATCCCAATTGGCATAGTGCCATCCGGGTTGATGGCCACTCGCTTGAAGGTCGCCATTGCCGTGGTAATCATGGACAGCAAGGGAAGGGAGTCGAATGAGTGGATTTGGTCCGCGTCTGCGGGAAGAACGTGAACGCCTGGGCCTCACCCAGCGGGTGTTTGGCGACATCGGTGGTGTAGAGCCCAATGCCCAAGGCAAATATGAAAGCGGTGAGCGTACGCCGAGGGCCGATTACCTGGCCGCGCTGGCCAAGCGCGGCGTGGACGCGCTCTATGTGCTCAGCGGCGTGCATACCCCGGCGCCACTGGACAGCCTGACCGTCGACGAGGACCGCGTGCTGGCGCTTTTCCGCCGCTTGCCCGAGGCCGACAAGCGTGCCTTGCGCCATCTGTTGCAGCGCCTGGCGGGAGAGGCGAGCGAGCGGGACGTCGGCCAGGTGCATACGCTGGGTCGGCCTGTGATTTTCGATGATGCTTTGACCTAGTGAGCGCTGCGCGCGAGGAGGCGAAATAGCCACCCAGGTCACTAGGTCAGCAGTGAAAAATTTTGTTAAGGTGGCGGGATCCAATCGCCCCATTGACGAGGTGTCTGTTTGATTAGGGTCTTGGTGGTCGATGATCACGATCTGGTGCGTACCGGCATCACGCGCATGTTGGCCGATATCGATGGCCTGCAGGTGGTGGGGGAAGCGGATTCCGGCGAGTCGGCACTCAAGCTGGCCCGCGAGCTGAAGCCCGACGTCGTCCTCATGGACGTGAAAATGCCCGGCATCGGCGGCCTGGAGGCGACCCGCAAGTTGCTGCGCAGCCACCCGGACATCAAAGTGGTCGCGGTCACCGTCTGTGAGGACGACCCGTTCCCTACGCGCCTGATGCAGGCCGGGGCGGCCGGCTACCTGACCAAAGGTGCAGGGCTGGACGAAATGGTCCAGGCCATCCGCCTGGCCTTTGCCGGCCAGCGTTACATCAGCCCACAGATCGCTCAGCAGTTGGCGCTCAAGTCGTTCCAGCCCCAGGGCTCGCCGTTCGATGCGTTGTCGGAGCGGGAGATTCAGATCGCGCTGATGATCGTGGGTTGTCAGAAAGTGCAGATCATCTCCGACAAGTTGTGCCTGTCGCCCAAGACCGTCAATACTTACCGTTATCGGATCTTCGAAAAACTCTCGGTCACCAGCGACGTCGAATTGACGTTGCTGGCCGTTCGCCACGGTATGGTTGACGCAAGTCTGTAAGGCCCCATGTCCCAAATCTTCGATGCCAGCGCATTCCTGGCGACCTGCAGCGGTCGTCCAGGCGTCTACCGAATGTTCGACGCCGAGGCGCGATTGCTCTACGTGGGCAAGGCCAAGAATCTCAAGAAGCGCCTGGCCAGCTACTTTCGCAAGACGGGCCTGGCGCCCAAGACCGCTGCGCTGGTAGGGCGCATTGCCCAGATCGAGACCACCATCACCGGCAACGAGACCGAGGCGCTGCTGCTGGAGCAGACGCTGATCAAGGAATGGCGTCCGCCCTACAACATCCTGCTGCGTGACGATAAATCCTATCCCTATGTCTTTTTGTCTGACGGCGAGTTCCCACGGCTGGGGATTCACCGTGGTGCCAAGAAGGCCAAGGGGCGCTACTTCGGGCCATATCCCAGCGCTGGCGCCATTCGCGAGAGCCTGAGCCTGCTGCAAAAAGCCTTCTCGGTGCGCCAGTGCGAGGACAGCTACTACGCCAATCGCACCCGGCCATGCCTGCAATACCAGATCAAGCGCTGCAAAGGCCCGTGCGTCGGCCTGGTGTCGCCAGAGGAATATGCCGAGGACGTGCGCCATTCGATGATGTTCCTCGAAGGTCGCAGCCAGCAGTTGGGCAATGAGCTCAACGCCGAGATGGAAAAGGCCGCCATGGCTCTGAATTTCGAGCGGGCGGCAGAACTGCGCGACCAGATCGCCTTGCTGCGCCGCGTGCAGGACCAACAGTACATGGAGGGTGGCTCGGGCGATGTCGATGTGGTGGCGGCCTTCGTCAACCCGGGGGGCGCCTGCGTGCACTTGATCAGCGTGCGGGGCGGGCGGGTATTGGGCAGCAAGAACTTCTTCCCCCAGGTGGGCATCGAGGAGGAAGTGGCCGAGGTCATGGCCGCGTTCCTGTCCCAGTACTACCTGGGCAATGCCGAGCGCGAACTGCCGGGTGAGTTGATCGTCAACGTGACCCACGAAGACTTCGCCGCCATCAGCGAGGCGGTACAGACCCTGCGTGGCCGGGAGCTGGCCATCAGCCACCGGGTGCGTGGCACCCGGGCCCGCTGGCAGCAGTTGGCGGTCACCAATGCCGAGCAGGCCCTCAACGCCCGCCTGGCCAACCGCCAGCACATGGCCGCGCGCTTCGAGGCCCTGGCCCAGGTGCTGGGCCTGGACGAAGTGCCCCAGCGCCTGGAGTGCTACGACATCAGCCATTCGAGCGGTGAAGCCACCGTGGCCAGTTGCGTGGTGTTCGGCCCGGAAGGGCCGCTCAAGTCCGACTACCGACGCTTCAACATCGAAGGCGTGACCGCCGGCGACGACTACGCCGCCATGCACCAGGCCCTGACGCGACGCTTCGGTCGCATCAAGGACGGTGAGGGCAAGCTGCCCGATGTGCTGCTGGTGGACGGCGGCAAGGGCCAGTTGAACATGGCCCGCGACGTCATGCAGGAGCTGGCCCTGACCGACCTGACTCTGCTGGGCGTGGCCAAGGGCGTGACCCGCAAGGCCGGCTTCGAGACCTTGTACCTCAATGACGTGGCCCATGAGTTCACCCTCAAGGGCGACTCACCGGCCTTGCACCTGATCCAGCAGATCCGCGACGAAGCCCACCGTTTTGCCATCACCGGCCACCGTGCTCGGCGCGGCAAGGCCCGTCGCACCTCGAGCCTGGAGGATGTGGCCGGGGTCGGCCCCAAGCGCCGCCGCGACCTGCTGAAACATTTCGGCGGCCTGCAGGAGCTCAACCGCGCCAGCATCGATGAGATCGCCAAGGCCCCGGGCATCAGTAAAAAGCTTGCCGAGTCGATTTATGCCAGCCTGCATAGCGAGTAGAATGCCACCCTCAACCCGCAGCCAGTCGTACCGATGAATATTCCAAACCTGCTCACCGTTCTACGCGTCCTGCTCATCCCGATCTTCATCCTGCTGTTCTATGTGCCCTATCACTGGAGCTACATTGCCGCCAGCACGGTGTTCGCCATCGCCGCCGCCACTGACTGGCTGGACGGCTACCTGGCCCGTCGCCTGCAGCAGAGCACGCCCTTCGGAGCCTTCCTGGACCCGGTGGCGGACAAGCTGATGGTCGCGGTCGCCTTGGTATTGCTGGTACAGGTACATGCCAATTTCTGGCTGACCTTGCCGGCTGCGGTGATCATCGGTCGCGAGATCGTGGTTTCGGCGCTGCGGGAGTGGATGGCCGAGCTGGGGGCGAGGGCGCATGTAGCCGTGTCCAACCTCGGCAAGTGGAAAACCGCTGCGCAGATGCTGGCGCTGGTCATTCTGCTGGCCAATCCGCCGGTGCTGACCTTCTGGGTGGTGCTTGGCTACGCCTTGCTGCTGGTCGCCGCTGGCCTGACTTTGTTGTCGATGGTCCATTACCTGGTCGCCGCCTGGCCGCATCTGCGCGAAGGCTCCGAGCAGAAGTAAAAGTTTTTTTGAATCAAAGGGTTGACGTTGTTTTGCAGATCGCTACAATGGCACCCATCACGACGCGGGAATAGCTCAGTTGGTAGAGCACGACCTTGCCAAGGTCGGGGTCGCGAGTTCGAGTCTCGTTTCCCGCTCCAGTTATAGATCTACAGAGTTCCATGGAAGTCTGTAAGTCGTTGAAAAAAGGGCCGAAAGGCCCTTTTTTCGTTCCAGCGAAAACCACCGAAAACCGGTAGTAGCCGGGCATTTTAAGGCCAGATTTGAGGCCAGAATGGGATAGACCCCAATTCGGTTTTCCAGTGGAGCAGGATCGGTGACGAGATGAGCATTTGGCTTCCGGCAGGTTCAGGAGGTCACCATGGCTCTTTCGGAAATGACGATTCGGCATGCCCGAGTCACCGGTAAGGACTACACACTCGCCGACAATGATGGGCTGATTCTGCACGTCACTGCGCAGGGTGCAAAGCTCTGGCATTTTCGCTTCTACTGGGAGGGCAAGCAGAAGCGCATGTCCTTCGGAAGTTACCCGCAGGTAGGTCTGCGTGACGCACGGATACGCCGCGATGAAGCGCGTGTACTGCTTGCTCAAGGCACCAACCCCAGTGAGCAGCGCAAGCAGCAGCGACTCGCAGTCCGCCTTTCCACTGATCAGACCTTCGACGCGGTGTTCAATCAGTGGATCGCCTTCCGCAGGCTCAGCCTGAAAGAAGGGCGACAGAGCACGCTGTCGCAGATCCTGCGCATTTTTGCCAAAGACATTCGGCCCTACATCGGCGAGCAGTCGATCCATGACATCAACCGCCATGTGCTCATGGATCTACTCAGTCGAATCGAATGCAGAAAAGCCTTCACCACTGCTGAGAAGTGCCGGACCTGGCTCAATCAGTTGTTCCGCTACGCACTGGTACGCATAGCGGGCCTTGAGCACAATCCTGCCGCAGATCTCGATGTGGTGGCAGTGCCCAAGCCGCCGGTGGAGCATAATCCCTTCCTGCGCATGGAGGAGCTTCCGCACTTCCTGGGCAAGCTGCGAGCGTTTCGCGGCTCGCAACAGACGCAACTCGGTATACGTCTGTTGTTGCTGACCGGAGTCCGTACCGGTGAATTGCGTCTGGCGACGCCCGATCAGTTCGATCTGGAGCGCCGCCTTTGGATCATCCCGCCGGAAGTGGTCAAGCAGCTCCAGCTCAAGATGCGCAAAACGCGCCGTCAAACCGCCAAGGTGCCGCCTTATATCGTTCCGCTGTCTATCCAGGCGGCCGAAGTTGTGCGGTTGTTACTGGACCAGGTGGTTCCAGCTCAACGGCATCTACTCACTCATCGAAGCGATCTAAGCAAGCGCATCAGCGAAAACACGCTGAACAGTGCGTTGCGACGTATGGGCTTCGCTGACCGGCTTACGGGCCACGGTGTGAGGGCGACGATCTCAACGGCACTTAACGAGATCGGTTACCCGAAGATCTGGATCGATGCGCAACTTTCACATGCTGATCCGGACAAGGTAAGTTCAGCGTACAACCATGCCGAGTACGTCGAGCAACGCCGTACGATGATGCAGGACTGGGCCAATCGATTAGATCTCTG
The DNA here is from genome assembly GCF_048068075.1 of Pseudomonas sp. NY15354. Taxonomy (NCBI): domain Bacteria; kingdom Pseudomonadati; phylum Pseudomonadota; class Gammaproteobacteria; order Pseudomonadales; family Pseudomonadaceae; genus Pseudomonas; species Pseudomonas sp. NY15354. The sequence continues at coordinate 13,490 of NZ_JBLUPV010000024.1, read as the reverse complement.
GGTGCAGGGACATGCTAAGGCGGCCAGCTCACCTTTAACTATTCGGTTGGAGGGAGCATCGCAACTGCCGCTCGGGCTGCAGAATTTACCTCTCGCTCCCGTACGCAGTGTCATGAAGCCAGAAATGAACTCAGTAGCGGTTGAAGACAGTAAGGCTTTAGCCGATCGATTCGGTGCATCCGAGTCGTCAGCTGTTGGGCTGGTTTCTGATATCCAAAGAGAGCGTGTGGAGATGGTTGAAATCTACGAAGCGGCGACCAATTTGCCTCTCCTGTCTTTTGCGCGCCTGGCTGGAAAATCGCGAGACCAAATCAACCGTGATATCAAGGCACGACGTCTGCTGTCACTTAGCTTGGGGAATCGCGGCCAGCGCATTCCTGATTGGCAGCTGGATCCGGTAAAGCACAAACTGGTACTCCAAATCTTCAAGGAGTTACCTCAGATGGAGGCATGGGAAATGTACCGCCTGCTCAGTGAGCCAAACGTAAAGTTTGAAGGAAAAACACCACTAGAAATTGTTGTCCCGGATAACTTTGACTTCGTCCTTTCCTCACTCATTCGGACTGAGTAAAGGTAACTCAACAATGCCAGAGAGATCTCAATTCGCTGGGCACAAATCCGGTCCAGCGCTTGAACGAGCGGCGCAAATTGGTGTTGTCGTTAAAACCCAGCATCTGCGCCACTTCGTCGTTGCCGTAGCCCTTGACCTGATACAGGTACAACGCCAGGTCGCGCCGGGCGCAGTCGAGCTGCTCCTGAAAATGCGTGCCCTGGCGCGCCAGGCGGCGCTTGAACGAGGCCGGGCTGGTGGCGAAGGCGCAGGCGACGCGCTCCAGGCTCAAGGGCTGGCGCAACTGGCCGAGCAGATGGTCGTGCAACTGGTCGAGAAAACTCGTTTGCCAACCCCAGGTGTTCAATTGCCCATCGCACGCCTGGCGTGCCACTTGCTGGGCGGTGGAGCCGGCGCCGGGCCAGGGGCGCAGCAGGTATTCACGGGGCACGCTCATCACCGTGCACGGGCAATCGAAGGCCAGCGCATCGCCCAGGTGCACCCAGTACTGCTCCACATACCCAGGCTCCGGGTGGGCGAACTGAAAGCGCCACGGCAAGTGTTCGTGCTGCTGGCGGCGGGCCAGGGCGACCACGGCGGTCATGCTGGCTTCGAGCAGGAACAAGGTCTGCTCGCCCATGGCGCAGCTTTCGCGCCAGTACAGGTGCAGGTACTGCTCCTCCAGGCGCAGCACCGGGGTCAGCAGCGGCGACAGCAGGGCGCGGTACTGGCTCAGGCGCTCCAGCGCCTGCAGCAGGTGGTCGGCCTGCTCCAGCAGCAGGCTGGCGGCGCCGTAGTGCCCGGGCCACAGGCGCTGGCCATAGAGAAAACTGCTGTCGGCGGCGTCCAGCAGGCGCTGGGCGTTGGCGATCAGGCGCAGGAACTGCTGCGGGCTGAGCTGCGCGGTGCCTGTGATGATGTCCTCGTAGAACAGCCCGCAACCGCGCAGCAGGTGGTGGGTGTCGATGTGCCGCGAACGCGCCAGGTCGATCAGCGCGGCGGGCAGGTGGTGGGCGGCAATGAAGCGGCTGTCGCTGTCGTAGCCGTTCATGCGCTGCGCGCCTGGCGTGGTTTGGCCCGGGCCAGGGCCTGGTTGAGGCGCTTGAGCAACTGCGCCTCGTCTTCGTCCACGGCCATCACGCAGGCGACGCTGGCAGCCAGTTGCAGGCGTTCGCCGTGGCGGTTGGTGTGGTGGGCCAGGTGGGCGATGCTTTGGCGCAGCGCCTCGGCCATGGCCTGGGCCTGGCGCTCGCCGGTGTTGGGCAGCACCGCGACGAAACGGTCGCCGGCCAGGCGGCAGAGCATGTCTTGTTGGCGCAGGTTGAGCAGCAGCAGCTGCGCCACTACTTGCAGCACCTGGTCGCCTTCGTCCTGGCCGTAGCGCTGGTTGACCTGGTTGAAGTCGTCCAGGTCGATGGCCACCAGCGACAGCGGCTGCTGTTCGGCGCTGGCCTGGGCGATGGCCTGTTGCAGGTGCTGGCGCAGGTACTGGGCGCCGGCCAGCGGGGTGAGCTTGTCGAACAGGCGGTGCTCGCGGAACAGCTGCTCGCGCTTGCGCATCTGCTCGCTGATGGCGCGTTGCTCCTGCTGCAGGTGGTACATGCCCAGGGTCAGCAGCAGCATGCCCACCGGCATGGGCGCGGTTTCCAGCCAGTTGTCCCAAATCGCCTCGGGGGGCAAGCGGATGAATTCGTCGAGGGTGTCCATCCACATGGAGAACGCGGTAAAGCACAGGCCCACGGACAGCAGCCGGGTGACCCTGCCGGCCGGGCGGCCACGCAGCAGCATGAACAGCCAGCCGCAGAGGATCAGGCAGGTGCCGCCTTCGCCGGCCACATCCATCCAGTTGATTTCGGCCCAGGGTTTGATGTTGCCTGCGGCAAGGTAGATGAGCAGGCCGGCGTTGAAGGCCAGCAGCAGGCCGGTGAGGGTCAGGCCATGGCGTTTGAGCAGCGGGGGCATGGGGCGTCCTTGGTGTTGTTGTGGCCTGGGCGGGCCCTATCGCCGGCAAGCCGGCTCCTACAGGGATGTGTGGCCCACCCGGCAGCATGCGGGGTGATTATCTCAATCCGATGACGCTCACTTGCCGCGTGCGGTGCAGGGCAGGCCGTCCGGGCCGCTGGTGCCGTCACAATAACGCTCGCTGGCCAGGGCCAGCTTGGGCTCGTGCAGGAATTTGCGGCCCTTGGCGTCGCGCTGGATGTCGAAGGCGTCGTACAGCTGGTCGTCGGCCGAATAGGCGCGCACCTGCAGGCGGTCCTTTTCTACCCGCACGGTCTGGTACAGCTGGGTGTCCTCGGCGCTGCGGTCGGGCTGGCGGCGGGCGCGGTCGTTCAGGCCGTACATCTTCGAACCGGTCACCGAGACCATGTACACCGGGCCAATGGCCTGCCTGGCGCGCTGCGCGGCGGCAGTGGCCTGACGCCCGGCGGCGTGGGTCAGGCGGCTGTAGCAGTGGTCGTGGCCCTGCAGCACCAAATCGACCTTGTAGCGCTCCAGCAAGGGTTGCCAGGCGGCCTTCAGCGGCTCGGTGTCTTCGGGGCGGGCGCAGGTGTAGACCGGCTGGTGCATGACCACGATGTTCCACTGCGCCTTGCTGCTGCGCAGGGTGTTCTCAAGCCACGCGGTTTGCGCCGGCAGGGTGCCCAGGTCCAGGGCCGAGGTGCCGTCCAGCACCACGAAGCGCACGTTCTGGTAGTCGCTGTAGTAGCTGGTGTCGGCCACCCCTTCGGCGCCGTTGCGCGGCAGGGCGAACTGGGCCGGTACGTGGGGGCTCAGGCTGCGGCTTTCGCTGCCGTCGGCGTTCAACTGCTCGAGGTACTCGTGGTTGCCGAAGGCGGTCAGCTGCGGGATGGCTGCATATGACCAGCCGCCGGCCTGGTTCCATTCGCCCCATTCGTCGTCGTGGGCCAGGTCGTCGCGCGAGGCCACCAGGTCGCCGGCGTGCACCACCAGGGCCGGCTGCGCCACGCTGCGCAGGGCCTGGCGGATGGTGCGCGAGGCAATGGCGAGGATGTTGTTCTGGGTGTCGCCCAGGTACACGAAGCGGAACGGCGCGAACTGGCCTTTGGCGGTGCGGAACTGGTGCCACTCGCTCCAGCCGGCGCTGCCCTTGACCCGGTACACGTAGGCGGTGTCGGGTTGCAGGTGCTCCAGGCGCACCTGGTGGTAGTTGGCCGGGCCGTTGTCGCTGTCCAGGCGCTGGGTGCTGCCATTGAGCTGGCTGGCCTTGGCCTCCAGCGACGGGCCGGCCAGGGCCGGGCCCAGTTGCAGCACGGCGTCGGCCTGGGCCAGGTCGGTGCGGTAGCTGACCGCCATCTGGGTGGCGGCGTTCTGCCCCGGGGTGAGCACGATGCGGTCGGCGAGGGTGCCGGCAGCGTAGGGCTGGCCGGGTGAGCGCGGGATGGGGTTGGTGTCGTTGGCCTGGGCCATGGCGGCGCAGAGCAGGGTGGCGGCGAACAGCAGGGGGCGGTGCATAGGGTTTCCTCGAAAGGCCCGGATGGCGTGATGGGGGGCAAAGGAAACAAAGGCGAATGACGGTTCGGTTACCGGGTGGGGGTCGATTTGGCTCAGGTGAGCGAGTGTTCCAAAGCCGATTTTGGCGGCCATGCGCGCCCCTGTGGGAGCGGGTTTACCCGCGAAGCAGGCGGCGCGGTAGATGGCACCGGCTGCGCCGGTGTTCGCGGGTGAACCCGCTCCCACAGGGGGCTGCGAAGCGCTTGGGCGAGCATTTTCCAGCGCGGTAGCGCACCTTGCAGAGTTGGAGTATCGATGCTGTTGGCCAGGGGTCATTTGAGCTCAAAACGTCGGTAAAAACCGCCGAAAACCCGGTGCCACGGCGTTAGCTGCCGGGCTCTGTCATGCAAGTGTCACACAGCCTTTTTAGCGTTCGCAGCCATTCCCGGGTTCGCCGGGCCACTGCAAACGAGGGTTTCCAAGGTGGCAATGCCGTTACGTCACATCCGTTGCAACGGGTTTCGGGTCAGCCTGCTGGCTATCGCCATCGGCGCCGCACCTGCCTGGGCCGAGGAAGAGGCGGTGGAGCGGGTCGAGGTGATCGGCCAGGCTGCCAGCATCGACAAGGCCCTGCGCGAGCAGAAGAGCTCCGACAGCATCGAGAGCGTGGTGCACGCCGATGGCGTCGGCCAGTTGCCGGACGACAACGCCGCCGAAGCCCTGCAGCGGGTGCCGGGCCTGTCGGTGGAGCGCGACCAGGGCGAAGGCCGCTTCGTCAGCGTGCGCGGTATCGCCCCGGACCTGAACAGCGTGACCATCAACGGCACCCTGGTGCCGGCCCCCGAAGGCAGCCGCCGCGCCGTGGCCCTGGACGTGCTGCCGGCAGAACTGGTGCAGTCGCTGTCGGTGGTCAAGAGCCTGACCCCGGACATGGACGCCAACTCCCTGGGCGGCACCATCGAGGTGGAGAGCCTGTCGGCCTTCGACCACGACGGGCTGTTCTACACCTTCAGCAGCGAGGCCAGCCAGGACACCAACGTCGACAAGACCAGCCCGAAATTCTCCGGCGCCTTCAGCAACCGCTTCAGCCTGGGCGACGGCGTCGACAACTTTGGCGTGGCGGCGGCGTTCAGCTGGCAGAAGCGCAAGTTTGGCTCGGACAACGTCGAGACCGGCGGCAACTGGGACTTCAGCGGCGGCGATGCGCGCCTGGAAGAGGTGGAAGCCCGCGACTACCAGATCACCCGCGAGCGCACAGGCTTTGGCCTGAACTTCGACTACCAGCCCGACGACTACTCCAGCTACTACCTGCGCACCCTGTACAGCAAGTTCAAGGACACCGAGACGCGCAACGCCATGGGCCTGGAGTTCGCCGACCCGCAGGGCTCGGGCCAGCGTGGCGAGGCCGAGGGCTGGCGCGACCTGAAATCCCGCGAGGACACCCAGGAAATCCAGTCCTACGTGCTCGGCGGCGAACGCATGATCGGGCAGTGGACCCTCAACGCCCAGGCCGGCTACAGCCAGGCCACCGAGAAAGACCCGGGCGGCATCGCCGGGGCCAAGTTCGTCGGCGACTTCGACGGTGTGGGGTTTGGCGGCACCTCCAAGCCACGCCTGAGCGTGGGCAGCGATTTCTACAACCCCAACAACTTCACCTTGGATGAAGTGGAGTGGGAGAAGGTCAACGGCAAGGACCAGGAAAAGAACATCCGCCTGGACCTGGCCCGCGACTACGACCTGGCCGGCAACAGCGCCCAGGTGAAGTTTGGCGGCAAGGTCAGCCGGCGCGACAAGACCAGCGACACTGAAACTTGGGTGTACGATGATTTCACCGGGGTGAGCCTGGCCGACTACCAGAGCGGTAACGTCGACTACGCCCTGGGCCACTACGGCAACGGCATCAGCGCCGGCGCCATCAAGGGCCTGATCGGCGGCCTGGACAAGGCCGCGTTCTACGACGAAGAAGCCTCGCGCATCAACGACTTCGACATGAGTGAGGACATCAACGCCGCCTACCTGATGCACACCCTGGATGTAGGCGACTGGCGCCTGATTGCCGGCCTGCGCTACGAGGGTACCGAGTTCGACGCCAAGGGCACGGGCCTGCGTGATGGTGCCTACGAGAGCATCCACAGCAGCAACCGCTACGACCACTGGTTGCCCGGCCTGCATGCGCGCTACCAGCTGACGCCGGCCACTGCCTTGCGCGCGGCCTGGACCAACACCGTGGTGCGCCCGACTTTCGGCCAGTTGGCCCCGGGCTTTGCCATCGACGGTGCCGACGCCTCGTTCGGCAACCCTGAGCTGAAACCGCTGGAGTCGATGAACCTGGACTTCGGCATCGAGCACTACATGGGCCGTGCCGGGGTGGCCTCGGCGTTCCTGTTCTACAAGGACCTGGACAACTTCATCTACAGCACCGACCTTGCCGGCACCGGCGAGTGGCTGGGCTTCGACGAGGCGCTGACCTTCGAGAACGGCGGCGGCGCGCGGCTGTACGGCCTGGAACTGGCCTACTCGCAAAAATTCGACTGGCTGCCCGAGCCGTGGAACGGCCTGCTGGTGGGCGCCAACCTGACCCTGAGCAAGTCCGACGCCACCTACCAGGGCGCCACCGGTGCCAAGCGCCACATCGACCTGCCCAACCAGTCCGACACCGTGGGCAACTTCATGGTCGGCTGGGAGAACGACCGCCTCAACCTGCGCCTGGCCGCCAACTACAAGTCGGGTTACCTGCTGGAGCTGGGCGCCATCGACGACAAGGCCCACGACCAGTACGCCGATGACCAGCTGCACGTGGACTTCAAGGCCGGCTACTTCCTCACCCCCGAGCTGCAGCTGACCTTCGAGGCGCAGAACATCACCGACGAGTCCTACTACGTGTACAGCGGCCACCGCCGCTACAACGCGCAATACGAAGAATACGGCCCGACCTACAAGCTCGGCCTGACCCTGACCCACTTCTGACCCGGATACTGCCTGCCGATGCGTATGTTCAATCTGTCCATGCTGGGGCTGTGTATCGCCCTGGCCCAGGGCGCCGCCGTCGCGGCGCCAAGCCTGACTTTCAAGGGCCAAACCGTTGCCAGCGAATACAGCCAGTGGCTGGCGCCGCTGCCGTTCATGGCCCATGCCGAACGTCTGCAGGTGGCCGCCAAGGCCTTGCAGGTGGTCGATGCCCAGGGCCGTGTGCTCGGTGAGCTGGCCGGGCGTTTCGAAACCCTTGACCACCGCGCCGATGCCAATGGCCTGCTGGTGGCGACCCTCGACAAAAAGCGCCAGCAGGCCTTGCTGACCCGCCTGGGTGACGATGGCCAGTGGGCGGCGCTGCGGTACCTGCCCAAGACCCGCTATGCCATCGAAGGCTTGTGCCTGTACCGCGACAGCGCGCGCAACGACTTTTTGTTCCTGGTGGGCGAGGAGGGCGTTGGCGAGCAGTGGCTGGTCGGCCATGCCGGCGTGCCGCTGGCCGAAGCTCGCCAGGTGCGGGCCCTGAGCCTGCCGCCGCAAAGCGGCTTTTGCCAGGCCGACGACGCCAGCCACAGCCTGTACGTGAACGAAGAGAACGTCGGCCTGTGGCGCTACGAGGCGGCAGCCGAGGCGCCGCTGCTGCGCGAGCCGGTGGATTTGCGCGCACCGTTCGGCGGGCTGGCCAAGGCTGCCGCAGGCATGGCCGTGGTGCCGGGCGCGCTGTTGGCGCTGGACCCGGCGGCGGGCGCCTTGCACCTGTATCAGCAGGCTGCCGGGCACTGGGCCCCGGCAGGTGTGGTGCCACTGGCCACGCTCAAGGAGCCCGAACAGGTAAGCGCCCGCGCTGCCGCCAAGGGGCTGGAGCTGTTGCTGGTGGACGATAAAGGCACCCACCGCGCGCAGCTGGCCTGGGCACCGAAAGCGCTGCCACTGCCGGCCGCCCCGGCGCAGGTCACCGCGCTGGCGCAGACCGACGGGGTGCCCAGCCTGGGCGATGCGGCGGACGACCCGGCGATCTGGGTCAACCCGCAAAACCCTGCGCAAAGCCGCGTGCTCGGCACCGACAAGAAGGGCGGGCTGCTGGCCTACGACCTGGCGGGCAAGCAACTGCAGGATTTGCGGGTGGGGCGCCTGAACAACGTCGATGTACGCAGCGGTTTTCGCCTGGGCGAGCGCGAGGTGGACCTTGCCGTGGCCAGCAACCGCGACACCAATGGCCTGCACCTGTTCGCCATTGACCCGCGCAGCGGCCAGTTGAGCGATATCGGCCAGGTGTCCACGGGGCTGGCGGAGGTTTACGGCCTGTGCCTGTTCAAGGGCGCCGATGGCGCCATCGACGCCATCGTCAACGACAAGGACGGGCGCTTCGAGCAGTACCGCCTGGACGGCAGCAGCGGCAAGGCCGGCGGCCAGCGGGTGCGCAGCTTCAGCACCCCGACCCAGTCCGAGGGCTGCGTGGCCGATGACCGCCGCCAGCGCCTGTTCATCGGTGAGGAGGATGTGGCGGTGTGGGCGCTGGATGCCCGCAGCAGTGCCCCGGCAACGCTGCACAAGGTGATCGGCGTGGGTGGCCCGGTGCAGGACGACATCGAAGGCCTGGCGCTGTACCACGGTGCGCAGCGCGATTACCTGGTGATTTCGAGCCAGGGCAACGACCGCTACGTGGTGGTCGAGGCCGAGCCGCCGTACCGGCTGCGCGGCAGCTTCCAGGTGGGGCTGGATGCCGAGCGCGGCATCGACGGGGCTTCCGAGACCGATGGCCTGGAAGTGACTTCGGCGAACCTGGGCGGGCCCCTGAGCCAGGGCTTGCTGGTGGTGCAGGACGGGCGCAAGCGCATGCCCGAGGGTAACCAGAACTATAAGTACGTGGCCTGGGCTGAGGTGGCCCGGGCCCTGGGGTTGGAGTGAAGGCCATCGCGGGGCAAGCCCGCTCCCACGCGGATCGCAAGCCTCTGTGGGAGCGGGCTTGCCCCGCGATGGTTGTCATCCCCCCGCAACCTCTTTGCCATTGACTAGGAGCCAGCCGGCTCCCCAATTGAAAGGACACACGACATGCAAACCCCGACAACCCCGCTGCAACACACCACCGTCTGGGGCCTGGTCAGCGAGGCCAGCCTGGTGGTGCAGGCGGTGATGCTGTGCCTGGTGCTGGCCTCGCTGCTCAGTTGGTACCTGATCGTCTGGCGCGGCACCTTGCTGCGCCGCGCCGAAGGCCATGGCAAGGCGTTCCTCAAACAGTTCCGCGAGGGTGAACTCGGCGCGTTGTACCAGGACGCCCAGCGCAACGCACCGGGGGCGGATGCCGGCCTGCAGCAGATCTTCGTCGCCGGTTACCAGAGCTTCCAGCAGTTGCAACCCGGCCAGCAGCCCGATGCCGTGCTGGAAGGTGTCGAGCGCAGCCTGCTGGTGGCCATCGCCGAGCAGGAAGAGCGCCTGGAAAAGGGCCTGCCGTTTCTCGCCACGGTGGGTTCGGTCAGTCCCTACATCGGCCTGTTCGGTACCGTGTGGGGCATCATGAACTCGTTCCTCGGGCTGTCCCAGGTGCAGCAGGCGACGCTGTCCACGGTCGCCCCGGGCATTGCCGAGGCGCTGATCGCCACTGCCATCGGCCTGTTCGCGGCCATTCCTGCGGTGATGGCCTACAACCGCTTCTCGGCCCGTGCGCAAACCCTGATCGCCCGCTACTACGCCTTCGGCAACGAGCTGCAGGGTCGTCTGCAACGGCGCTTGCAGGCCGCCCCGGCGAACCTTGCCGCTGCCGCCTGAGGAGACTGAGCATGCTTGCCAAGCCTGTGCGCAAACATGGCCTGAAGGCCGAAATGAATGTGGTGCCCTACATCGACGTGATGCTGGTGCTGCTGGTGATTTTCATGGTCACCGCGCCCATGCTGGTGCAGGGCGTGCAGATCGAGCTGCCCAAGGTGGCCGCCGAAGCGCTGCCCACGCCGAACCAGCAGCGCATCGTCACCCTGTCGGTGAAGGCCGACGGCAGTTACTACTGGAACCTGGGTAGCGAGGTGGACACCACCGCGCAGACCGACAGCGCTGTAGACACTGCGCAGATGCGCGAGAAGATTGCCGCCATCGTCGCGCAAGACCCGCAGACCCAGGTGTACCTGCGTGCCGACCGCGACACCGACTACGCCAGCGTAGTGGCCGGCATCGCCGAGCTGCAGCGCGGTGGCGTCAGCCGCCTGGGCCTGATTACCGAGGCGCCGTGACCATGACCAGCCTGACCTTGCAGCAACCGATGTGGCCGGCCTTGCGCGAGCATGGCAGCGCGCTGGCCATTGCCGTGGCCCTGCATGCCGGCGCGGCCTGGTTGTTGTTCAGCCTGTCGCACACCCCCGAGTTGCCAGCGCCAGCGGCGCAGGTGATCCAGACCCAGCTGGTGCAACTGCCGGCACCGGAGCCTGTGGTAGCTGCGCCGACGGTGGTGGAGTCGGCACCAGTGGCGCCTGTGCCAAAACCGCAACCGACCGTGCAGGCGCCGCCGGTTGAAGACGCCGCGCTTGCGCTCAAGCGGGTACAGCAACAGGAGCGCCGCGAGCGCAAGCAGCGCGAGGAAAGCGAGCGCCGCGAGCAGTTGGCACGGGACGAAAAGGCCCGCGAGGCACGTGAGCAGGCGCAGCGCCTGGCTGCCGCACGCGATACCGAGGCCGCGCGCCAAGCGGCTACCGCCAAGGCCCGTGCCGAGGCCGACGCCGCCAGCCGGCAGTACCTGCCGATCGCGAAAGAAGCGCCGGACTACCCGCAGCGGGCGCTGGACCGGCATATCGAGGGGGAGTGCATGGTGGCCTACACCGTAGACCCTAGCGGTCGGGTCACCGACCCGCAAGTGGTCGGCAACTGCCACCCACTGTTCGTCAAGCCGTCGCTGGCGGCGGCCAAGCGCTTCCGTTACCAACCGAGGTTGATCAATGGCCAAGCTGTGTCAGTTCACAATGTAAGAAACAAATTCACTTACGAAATTCGTTGAAAAAAGCAAGTTAGATATCTTGGATGGATGAAGTCTAGCCAAGCTCGACCAGATTCTTGATTGTGGTGACCAACTCGACTGCCAGGAGATCGAAGAGTCGTACAACGAACCCGTGTAAAGGGAGAAGATATCCTGGCTACAAGGCAGGAAGCTCGTGCCGGTCGAACCCTCGTGAGGGTGAGTCGAATATTGAACTCAGGTTGTTTTCAATATTCCTGCGGGGCTCGCCGGTGCGGGTGCTGCGTTGGCTGCGTCTGAATCGCGATTGAAGATCTGTGCCGCTATCTCGTTCACGTCATTCAGTGATGCGCGAGTTATTTCTTTGGTGCCGCTTAGACAGGAGGTTCTGCCCGAGTTGCAAAAGCCTCGGGAGCGGCTTGCAGACGCTCTTGCAGCTTGGCAACATAAGCCTCTGCTTCACTCGTACTTGTAAACGAAACCGGATGCCCATCAATGATGACTTTGCAGCCGGTTCCGTTTTCGTCGTTCTGGATACCGATTTTCATGCCTGCCAGCTCCTTGGTGTTAAGTCGGCGGCAGGAGGATAGCGCGAATCCGCTATCAGGTAAATTGCTTCAGCTGCTCTAGAATACTGGTTTCAGCTTCCTGTGCAATTCAAGTAAATCGGTACGTGTCGCCAACCGTCGGACTAGGTTCTACTGGCTAAACGACGGCATTGCCTCTTTTCGGGACTATCCTAAGATGATATCCATCCAATATCAAAGTCGCGGAATGGAGGCTGATGTTTTTTGGAACTCGGCAGATCCGACATTTCACCGCCGGACACGGAAGGTGGGGGGCATGGAGCTGGTTTACATGTGTTGAGGCGCTGGATCCCGGTCAAGAAGCGAATTTGGATTCATGGAAAAGTCAAGCTAGAGGTAGTCTACAGGAAAAGTCGGCACCGGATCAGCAATTTGCGTTGGGCTGTTTCGCTGCGTAAAGCCGTGCGCATGGCTAATTCAAACCGGACCAAGACGACCTCGCTACGGACTAACAGCCCGCAATCGGATACCTTCCACTTCTACTTGCTCACCAATAGCGAATTCCTTTCGCGGAGATCGCACCACTTGCTCCTTGCCGGCGCTGTCGCGCACCGTGTATGCGTTACCCTCTAGACCGGTTGCCGACTGTACGCCAGATCCCACCAGCAGTCCAAAGCCTGCACCCAGCAAGGCGCCTACTGGGCCGCCGACCGCGCCACCCACCAGCAGTCCGGCGCCTGCACCAAATCCAGAACCGACCGTTGTGTCACTTTCCTGAGATATTACTTCATCCGCAATAGCAGTGCTTACTCCGAAAAAGCTCAAGGTAGCGCTCAAGACAAAAACATGTAGATGTTTCATGCTGCCTCCTAATGACAAGCATTGGCCCTTGTCATGCCGGTCCACTATGGGCGGTGCATTTGAGATTGTGGCCACCCAGCAAACAAGCTTAGCAGAGGGCAGCAGAAAACCCATGGATGGCGTGGGATGCGCAGGCTGCCTGTAATTCTGCCGAGGCTGACGTTTATCTGATTTGCTCAGGAGAAGAGAGCATGGCGTTATTTTTAGCATCTACTCGAAACGCTCGACTGGGTTATTGTTCTCTGGGAGGAAGAGCTCGTCGGAATTGCAGCACTCGCTATTCATCTTTGCGCATGCGGCATCTGCCAGCGCTTTCGTTGGATAGCTTGGCTTGAACCGCATTTTCTCCCAGTTGTCATAGATATCTAAGTCGCCCGATTCGGCGCTGGCCAAAAAGCGGGCGCCGTTTTTGAGCGTTTCTTGCTCGATAGGTACGATTGGAACGATAACGAATCTTGATTGCAGACAGCGGTTTGGCGGAGCGATGTTGAGCGTGTTGGTGATGACGTCAAGACTCTGTTCACTATCGAACTTATGTCGAGACCATTCGTCGACTGTGGGCACTTTTCGGTCCCCAGTGGACCAGTACGTGCTTCATCTGTGTATGGTGCGCCGGCAGTTACTGAGCGCTGCGGGAGAGGTGCGCCTGTAGCGCGCAAAAACCAAGGTAAAGCCTTGGTACTGAAACGTTTGACGGCTGAGAAGTCGGCCTCGCGTCGTCGAGACGTTAGTTGTTTCGGGTTTGGGGAGACTTGTTCGGAGTTTCCTTAGATGGTGTCGACAAAATCATGTCGTGAGTCGACGCGCGAGGAGGCGTGCTTCGGCCAGTCACACCCACGCCTCGCTCACGGTGAGCAACCGATCGTGGTGCATGATCAAGCGCCGAGCCCTCTCGATCCAGGCGTGCGTCTGCTCCATCAACCAGCGCCTGGGCATCACCACGAGGCCGGTCGGCGCAGGCGCTACAGTGAACAGATCGCCTTGCTCGGAGTGCCTTTGCCCTGTTCGTCTATTGTTGGGCCCGCGGATCACTTGAACGTCGACTGCGTGTGTCTGCTGCATGCGTTGAGCCCATTTCTGATCTTGCCCAGCAGCCGTGGACACGGGTTTAAGCACACATCCTGGCCTCGAAGGCCTCTGGGCTGATGTGCCCCAGCGTGCTGTGTCGCCGCTGGCGGTTGTAATCGGT
>NZ_JBLUPV010000023.1:0-71050 GCF_048068075.1 Pseudomonas sp. NY15354 | reverse complement strand
GAGCTGGGAAGCATGCAGGCCGAGCTGTTCGGCAGCCTTGCTGACGCCAATGCGCTCGGCCAAAGCCAGCGCTTCGTCCTTGTAGGCTTGGGAATGGCGGGTGCGGGTCTGCTTCATTGGGGTTGCTTGTCTTGCCATGATTCACCTCGTTGCAGTTTATCGCTTAACGGGGTGTCCACTGGGACTGGGCAAGATCACCTCTAGCGTTCCAATGAGCCTGATTTGTTGCGTTACTTGCAAAAGACTTTCTCCAAAACCGACAGAGTTAGACGGGCAGTCTTCTTGTAAGATTATTTGACCCCATCTATATGAGTCCCAACTGATAGGGGTGAGATCATACCCCCACTTTTCCAAAAGGAGCCATATTATGTGGACAAAACCTGCATTCACTGACCTGCGCATTGGCTTTGAGGTCACTATGTATTTTGCTAATCGCTAAATCTCTAATGCAACTTCACGCCTCGGCCTGCCGGGGATCTTCCTTTTTCGAAAATATTTCTGAAATAGAAGACGGCCATTCAGGACCTGTAGAAAAAACTAGAACCAACATTTAAGGCATATGTAACGCATCTGAGATGCCAGATACGTACCTCAATAGGGGCTCCGCCAGCCGTTCAGCCTTGGTCTCGGCGCCTCGGGCGCTGCCCGATCCGCCGAATCCATCGCCGCAAGATAGCGGTCAATGCTCTGCTCGATCTGCTGCATGCGCGCCTTGATCTTGCCCTGGGTAAAGTTGCGGTCGCGGTTATTTACGGCTTTGAATTTGCTGCCGTCGATGGCAATGATCGACTGGGAGAAAAGATTGAGGTAGCGGCAAAGCACTACGAATTGCCGGCAGACGCTACGAATGGCTTTGCCGTTGTCTCTGCGAAAGTCGGCAATCGTTTTGAAGTCAGGAGCCAACCGGCCCGTTAACCACATCAGCTCAACATTGCGCTCTGCCTCGCGCTCAAGCCGGCGGCTGGACTGAATCCGGTTGAGGTAGCCATAGATGTAGATTTTCAGCAGGACTGCTGGATGGTAGGCCGGACGACCCGTTGCAGCCGGATCGACACCTTCGAACCCGAGCGCTCCGAGGTCGAGTTCATCGACGAAAACGTCAACCACCCGAACAGGGTTTTCTTCGGCGATGTAATCATCCAGACACTCCGGCAGCAGCGTGACTTGCGTCCGGGCCTCACCCTCAATGAACCGCTTCATGATCGTCCCCGCCACGATCTCGACGATCAGAAGGTTAGACAATCGCAGGTGTTTTCACACAGCCTGGGTCGATAGCTGCCGGTCAAGACGTACCGTGGGCTGGTCACATCCGAGGCAAATGCCTTGGTCAAATCGAATGCAAACAGGTGGTCAAGTGGGATGCAAGCGCTTGGTCAAGTCAGGTGCAATTTCCCAACCGGATCGCCGAATGTTAGAAGCCACAGCTGCTATTCATCGGCCGGGTAACAGAAAGCATGCCGCTCGATTGCTAGACGGTGGCACTGCACGCGATCAGTGGAATCTACAGGAACGCATACCTATACCGAGTAACCGGCAAAAACAGTACAGCCAAGGTACATTGCCCAGCTTGGCCAAGCTTTTCTAAATTACGCTCAACGGCAAGTGTTACATGGCCTCCAGCTATGCTAGCCTACGCTCTGCTTTGAGTGGTTTCGCTAGGCATATCGGTTGGCCGGGCAACTCATAATCCTTTGGTCCACGGTTCGAGTCCGTGTGGGCCCACCAGATACGACAAAGCCGCGCATTGCGCGGCTTTTTGCTGTCTGGACCTTAGCCCCAACAGCTTTTAGGACAGAGCCTCAGCTCTGACTTGGGCAGCGAACCGTTGACCCAACCGCAGGGATGCATCGCCTGAATAAGTGCCCCAGAACAGTCGCCTCATCTCAGCGCGCCCTAAAGCCCAGTCATCGTGGCGGTGGAACAGCGCATCTCGCAAGGCGGAGTAATCCATAACTTTTATTCCGGGGGTGTGACTCTCATAGTCCAAATACAATGAGCGGCAATCTCGCTGATACGCCGGCAAATCGAATGGGAAAAACACGATGGGTCGATCAAGCAGAAGGAAATCAAAGTAGATAGACGAGTAATCGGTTATCAATACGTCGATCAGAGGCAGCAGCGGATAAACATCCAGGTCCTTGTCCAGAACAGTGATGTTGCACAGCGATGCCAAGGCTTTTGTATCAAGGCGAGTTGAGGGGTGAAACTTCAGGAACAATCCATAACCCTGCTCACCGAGGCGCCGGTCCAGATCCTCAAAGTCGATGCCCGCGGCCTGCACGAAATCCTTACCATCATCTCGGAATGTCGGCATGTAGATGAATGTCTTTTGAAACTTTTGTAGCGAGTTGGCCATGCTGTTTACGTCGGACGCTTCGTACGCCTGGATATGATCCAAAAGTTGCACACGCGAATAAAAGAACAGATCGGTCCGAGGAAAGCCAAAGGGAAGACAGCGCGAAGCAGGTAATCCGAACGCCGACTTCATAGCGTAGTCTGCTACATATTCGGAGCTTGCCAATATATAGGAATACTCTGCGTATTTTTTGGGGTTGAAAAATGCTCCCCAAGAGCCTCCCGACCTCTGCAATGTACGACGAGCCTGCTTTTTACTACGACGCTCATCGTCCATTTCGATTTTCTTAAGCGGAATGCCGTGCCATAAATTTACGACTTCCACGCCCTTGGAGAGTGTGAAGCTAATATCTCGAAGTCCAACATTGATGAAATATCCCGAGGCCCGAAGACAACTCCACATGCCGCGCCAGGAGAATAAGTAGGCTGCATCCAAGCCTCTTGCCGTCATGGACTGAACCAACAGAGGATCACGACTGATCCAGACGCAACGAACTGCGCCTTGCAAACGCTTCCGGGCATCGAGATAAAAGTACTTGGAGTTGCAAGAAAACAGCCGCCCACCATGAGCTCCGAACACCCACAAGTCCGAACGCCGCGGAATCAGCCCTGCCAGATGGTAGGCGATGACTTTTAGTCGAAGAGGATCCTTGCGTAAAAACTTCTCGAGCAGTTTTCGTAGCATCAACGGAACTCCCTTGCTACAGTCTGGAGCACATCCAAGGCATCCTTTAGGCGCGCAATGTTGTCCGATCTCAAGTCTGCCAAGACATTCTTTAGGTGGGTCGTAGAGATATCTTGGGTACGTTCCAGATAAATAACCTCGCAATACTCACCGAGGTCATCAAACTTACCCTGCCAATCCGCCCCCATTCCAAAAACATCCACCTTATATCGGCAAATATCATCTAATTTCTGAGACCAACAGGACTCTGGAATGACCAGATCCACCTGCTTCAGGTTGCGGACCACCTCACAACGGTGCTCGAATGGTATAACGCACTGCTTGCCTTTGGAGGCATTAAACTCATCAGTAGAGACGCCCACGATCAGACGATCCCCCAATGCCCGAAGACGTTGCAGAAGGCGAAGGTGCCCGACATGGAACAGATCGAATGTCCCGTAAGTTAATACCGTTTTCACTCGTGCCCCTGTCTCAATCTGCTCGCGGCATTCATCTGCCTTGAGTGCGCGGAATCCGAGGCGAGTCTACGCATAGGCCATCGCGACGGAAACAATAAACCTGTCAAAACTGTCGTAGATCGGCCAGCTGGTTGCATGGCGCGACGCAGCGTAAAGCGCGGTAATCTTAACGAAATGCCCCAAATTCTTAAAGTAAGCACATTCATCACTCGCTCCGTGCTCAAGCCCAACCAAGCCTTCCAATGAGATTCTCCATGCCCGACGCCCGCTCCATCACCCTCGACGAAATCGACCGCCAGCTGATCTCTCTGCTGCAGATCAATGCCCGGGAAAGCGTCGCCACTCTCGCCCGGCACTTGGGCATTGCCCGCACCACCGTCAACTCCCGCCTGGAGCGGCTGGAGAAGAGCAAGATCATCACCGGCTACGGTGTTCGTCTGGGACAACGGATGCTCGGGGGTGGTCTGCAAGCCTATGTGGGCATCAAGGCACAGCCGCGCTCAGGCAAAGACATCGTGCGGCGCCTCAGCGCCATGGGGCAGGTGCAGCAGTTGTGCGCGGTCAGTGGCGAATTCGATTATGTGGCATGGCTGAGCAGCGACTCGCCGGAACAACTCGACCAGTTGCTCGATCAGATCGGCAGCCTGGAGGGTGTCGAGAAAACCACCACCTCCATCATCCTCAGCAGCAAAGTCGACCGGGGCCAACCGGGCTGATCATTCAACCTCGAAACGAAAGCGTCGTTGCCCCCGCCGAGAAACATTCGTCACTCTGCATGTTCAAGCATTCATTAAGACGATAAATTTTGCATAACGACGCCACTCTGCACCTTAATTACGAACGTCCCGCTTCATAAAATGGCCTCCAGACATTTTCTATACTCAGGCTCCGCCTTCTGCGCAGCCTCCTGGCAAGGTCATCACATGAACAAGAAAAACCGCCACCCCGTCGACGGCAAGAAACCTGTCACCATCTTCGGCCCGGACTTCCCCTTCGGCTTTGACGACTGGCTGGAACACCCGGCCGGCCTGGGCAGCATTCCGGCCGAGCGTCACGGCGAAGAAGTGGCGATCGTCGGTGGCGGAATCGCAGGTCTGGTGGCGGCCTACGAGTTGATGAAGCTGGGCTTGAAGCCAGTGGTGTACGAAGCCTCGAAGCTGGGCGGGCGCCTGCGCTCGCAGTCCTTCAACGGCACCGACGGCATCGTCGCCGAACTGGGTGGCATGCGCTTCCCGGTGTCTTCCACGGCGTTCTATCACTACGTCGACAAGCTGGGCCTGGAAACCAAGCCCTTCCCGAACCCACTGACCCCCGCCTCCGGCAGCACGGTCATCGACCTGGAAGGCCAGACCTACTACGCCGAAAAGATCTCGGACCTGCCGGCCCTGTTCCAGGAAGTGGCCGATGCCTGGGCCGACGCTCTGGAGAGCGGCGCCCAGTTCAGCGAGATCCAGCAAGCCATTCGTGATCGCGATGTACCGCGCCTGAAAGAGCTGTGGAACACCCTGGTTCCTCTGTGGGACGACCGCACCTTCTACGATTTCGTCGCCACTTCGCGCTCCTTCGCCAAGCTCAGCTTCCAGCACCGCGAGGTCTTTGGACAGGTTGGCTTCGGCACCGGTGGCTGGGACTCGGACTTCCCCAATTCGATGTTGGAAATCTTCCGCGTGGTGATGACCAACTGTGACGACCACCAGCACCTGGTGGTCGGTGGCGTCGAGCAAGTGCCGCAGGGCATCTGGCGTCACGTGCCCGAGCGCTGCGCCCACTGGCCAGCCGGCACCAGCCTGAGCTCGCTGCATGGCGGCGCGCCACGCGGCGGGGTCACGCGCATCCACCGCGCGACCGATGGCAGCCTGGCGGTCACCGATACCTGGGGCGACACCCGCAACTACGCCGCGGTGCTCGCCACCTGTCAGACCTGGCTGCTGACCACCCAGATCGACTGCGAGGAGTCGCTGTTCTCGCAGAAGATGTGGATGGCCTTGGACCGCACCCGCTACATGCAGTCGTCGAAGACCTTCGTCATGGTCGATAGGCCGTTCTGGAAGGACAAGGACCCGGAAACCGGCCGCGACCTGATGAGCATGACGCTCACCGACCGCCTGACCCGTGGCACTTACCTGTTCGACAACGGCGACGACAAACCGGGCGTCATCTGCCTGTCCTACGCGTGGATGAGCGACGCCTTGAAGATGCTGCCGCACCCGACCGAAAAACGTGTGCAACTGGCCCTCGACGCCCTGAAGAAAATTTACCCGAAAACCGATATTGCCGGACACATCATCGGCGATCCGATCACGATCTCCTGGGAAGCGGACCCTTACTTCCTCGGCGCCTTCAAGGGCGCCCTGCCAGGGCACTACCGCTACAACCAGCGCATGTACGCACACTTCATGCAGCAGGACATGCCTGCCGAGCAACGGGGCATCTTCATTGCCGGCGACGACGTGTCCTGGACCCCAGCCTGGGTGGAAGGCGCGGTGCAGACATCGCTGAACGCGGTGTGGGGTATCATGAACCACTTCGGTGGCAAGACCCATCCTGAAAACCCGGGGCCAGGCGATGTCTTCCATGACCTCGGCCCGATCGCCCTGCCGGACTGACACGAGGAGACACCATGCGCATCGCCCTGTACCAAGGCGCGCCAAGGCCATTGGACGTACCCGGCAACCTCGAGCGCCTGCAGCAGCAGGCGCAACTGGCCGCCGCCAGCGGTGCGCAGTTGCTGGTGTGCCCGGAGATGTTCCTGACGGGTTACAACATCGGCCTGGGCGCTGTGCAGCGCCTGGCCGAGCCCAACGACGGTCCGTCGGCCATGAGCGTGGTCGACATCGCCCAGTCCCATCGCATCGCCATCGCCTATGGCTACCCGGAGCGAGGCGAGGATGGCGCGCTCTACAACAGCGTGCAGTTGATCGACAGCCACGGCCGCAGCCTGTGCAACTACCGCAAGACGCACCTGTTCGGCGAACTGGATCGCTCGATGTTCAGCCCGGGTCCCGATCACTTCCCGGTGGTCGAACTGGATGGCTGGAAGCTCGGCATGCTGATTTGCTACGACATCGAGTTCCCGGAGAACGCCCGACGCCTGGCGCTGGACGGCGCCGAACTGATCCTGGTACCCACCGCCAACATGCTGCCCTACGACTTCACCTGCCAGGTCACCGTGCGCTCGCGGGCCCAGGAGAATCAGTGCTACCTCGTCTACGCCAATTATTGCGGGGCCGAGGATGAGATCCAGTACTGCGGCCAGAGCAGCATCATCGGTCCAGATGGGAGCTTTCTGGCAATCGCCGGGCGGGAGGAGTGCCAGCTGGTGGCGGACCTTGACCACGAGCAACTGGTACAAGGGCGCAAGGCATTTCCCTACCTGACCGACTTGCGCTGCGAGCTTCATCTGCGTGACGCCTGAAACGCGTTGGGGCCGCGTCGCGGCCCGATCGCGGAACAACAGATCAGGGCCGGTCAGGTCTGGCAAATGCGTTAGGATTACCCCATGCCTGACGCCACTCGCCACCTCACGCTCCCCAATGGCCTGCAACTGACCCTGCGCCATGCCCCGCGCCTCAAACGCGCTGCCGCGGCCATCCGGGTGCATGCCGGCGGCCATGACGCCCCGGCGAAATGGCCGGGACTCGCGCACTTTCTCGAACACCTGTTCTTCCTCGGCACCGAGCGTTTCCCCCTGGCAGACGGCCTGATGCGCTACGTGCAAGGCCTGGGTGGCCAGGTCAACGCCAGCACCCGTGAACGCACCACCGATTTCTTCTTCGAAGTCCCACCCCACGCATTGGCCGGAGGCCTGGAGCGCCTGTGCCAGATGCTGGCCGAGCCGGATCTGAGCATCGAACGCCAACGCCGTGAGCGGGAAGTGATTCACGCAGAGTTCATCGCCTGGTCGCGCAACCTGCAAGCTCAACGGCAGTTCGCTCTGCTGCAGCGCGTCGCCCCGGGGCATCCGCTGCGCGGTTTCCACGCAGGCAATCGATACACCCTGGCCATCCAGGCACCCGCATTCCAGTTGGCGCTGCGCCAGTTCCATCAGCGCTACTACCAAGGCGGACAAATGGCACTCAGCCTGTGCGGGCCACAGTCGCTGGACGACCTTCAAGCCTTGGGCATGCGCTTTGGCCTGTTGTTCGCCACTGGCGACGCTGTCTCGCAAGCTGTGCCCCCGACGCTTTTACAGAGTGCACAGCCAGCCCCTGTGCGGATCGATGATCGCCTGGACCTGCTGTTTGCCCACGAGCACCTGCCCCAAGGCGCCGAACCAGCCCTGGAATTGCTGCTCGCCTGCCTGAGCGACAACCGACCCGGCGGCTGGCTGGCCTACCTGCGCCAGCGCGGCTGGCTGCGCAGCTTCAAGGCCGAACCCCTTTACGCCCATGCCGGGCAGTTGCTTTGGACTGTCCAACTGCAAGTCAGCGAAGACGCCTCGCCAACCGAGATCCTGGCCTCACTGCATGGCTGGCTGGGTTTTCTGCGCCAGACCGATCACAAGGCCTTGAACCGCGAGCATGCCCATTTGCAGCTACGTCGCGCACAGGCTGCCAGTGCCTTGGAATTGGCGCGTCGGGATAGCACGGGCCAGCCTTTGCGCCAGCTCGATGAACAAGGACTCGAAGCCCTGCGAGCGCTGCTGAACAGCCTGCCGGGCCACAACCAAGGCCATTGGCAACTGCCACCGGCCGAGCCGCTTTTGCTGCCAACGCTTCCCCAGCATGCGCAGACAGCACTGCCTGTGAATCTGACGATCAGCGACAGCCTGCCAGCTGCACGCCGATTCGCTGCGCTCTATCTACGCTGGCAGGTCGCCTCCCCCTTGGGCCAGCGTTTCCAGGCGGTGCTCGAGCACTCGATACGACCCTTGGTCGAGCGCGCCGAGCGGGCGTCGGTCCAGCTGGATTTCAGTACTGTCGGCACTGCCTGGCAATTGCGCTGCGCAGGCGCGCCAGAGGCCGTGATTCGCACGCTCAACGAAGCGCTCGCGCAGCTACACCAACCCGCCATGGACGATTGGCAGTGCGCGCCAGCGCCCAAGCCTGCGCTGATACCGATCCGCGCCCTGCTCCAGGCACTGCCCGATGCGATCCACCGTGACAAACCACAACCCGCCGATGACGGTGCGCTGAACCAAGCCTTGCTGGACTCGACGTGGCAAACAGCGCGCTGGCAGGGCTTGGCGGTGGGTTTTGCCGATGCCGAACAAACCGTCCTGGCTGACGTGCTTCAAGGCGTGATGGGCGGGCCTGACATGCGCCAGGCGCCGCCATCGCTCCCAGGTCGCCATTGGCATGCGCTCCAGACCCCAGGCAGCGAACAGGCTCTGTTGCTGTTCTGCCCACTGCCCGCCCATCAGCAAGCCGCTGGCCGCCTGCTTGCCCATCTGTTGCAAGGCCCGTATTACCAGCGGCTGCGTGTCGAATTGCAGCTGGGCTATGCCGTGTTCAGTACCTTTCGTCAGCTCGAGGGGCTCGGTGGTCTGCTCTTCGGCGTGCAATCGCCCCACGCCAGCCACGCCCAGATCCTCAACCACCTCTTGCACCTGCTGGAGCAGGAGTTGCCGCTCGATTCATATGCCCGCGAGACGCTCATCGCTCAACTCGATGAACGTGCCATGAACAATGCCGAGGTCGCAGAGTGGGCATGGCAGACGTACCTGGCCATGGAAAGCGATGATCTGGCCGCGCTGAGGCGGTCTATCCTGATGACAGAGCAAACGCATCTGGATCAGCTCAGGCAGCACCTGCTGACAGCGGAGCATGGCTGGCTGTGCCTGGCCAACGCTCCGGCGCCAGATGCCCAATGGCACTGAACACATCCGGATTGTTACGGAGACTGCAATGGCACTTTTCGAATAATTAACCTTTCGGTACAAATTTTTCTTGTAAGATAGCGCAATCTCAGCCAATGGAACCTCCTCCCCAAGGCGGCGCCAAACAAGTAGCTGACCACCCAAACCTCATCCGGAAGGAGAACGCCCATGTGGACCAAACCTGCATACACTGACCTGCGTATCGGCTTCGAAGTGACCATGTACTTCGCCAACCGCTAAGCATCGCTGCAATTCGACGCCTCGGCCCGCCGGGGCGTTTGCGTTTTTTGGCAACGGTTTTTCGGATAGAGAGCAGCCATGTACATCCAGATTCTTGGTTCGGCCGCCGGTGGCGGGTTTCCCCAGTGGAACTGCAACTGCGCCAACTGCAAGGGCTACCGCGACGGCACCTTGCGCGCCACGGCGCGTACCCAGTCATCCATCGCGCTGTCGGACGATGGCGAGCACTGGATTCTGTGCAATGCCTCGCCGGATATCCGCGCCCAGCTCCAGGCCTTCGCGCCGATGCAGCCGGCCCGCGCACTGCGCGATACCGGCATCGACGCCATCGTCCTGCTCGACAGCCAGATCGACCACACCACCGGCCTGCTCAGCCTGCGCGAAGGCTGCCCGCACCCGGTCTGGTGCACCGAGATGGTCCATCAGGACCTGACCACTGGTTTTCCGCTGTTCACCATGCTCAGTCACTGGAACGGCGGGTTGGTGTGGAACCGCATCGAGCTCGAGGGCAGTTTCGTCATCCCGGCCTGCCCGAACCTCAGGTTCACCCCCTTCCCCCTGCGCAGCGCCGCACCGCCCTACTCGCCGCACCGCTTCGATCCGCACCCAGGCGACAACCTCGGCCTGCTGGTCGAGGACCTGCGTACCGGCGGCAAGCTGTTCTATGCCCCAGGCCTTGGCCAGGTCGACGAGCAGTTGCTGCAGATGATGCATGGCGCCGACTGCCTGCTGGTCGACGGCACCCTGTGGGAGGATGATGAAATGCAGCGCCGCGGTGTAGGCACCCGCACCGGCCGCGAGATGGGCCACCTGGCGCAGAACGGCCCCGGCGGCATGCTCGAGGTGCTGGATGGCTTCTCGCGTCAGCGCAAGGTGCTCATCCACATCAACAACACCAACCCGATTCTCGATGAAGATTCGCCCGAACGGGCCGAAGTCCAGCGCCGCGGCGTGGAAGTCGCCTTCGACGGCATGAGCATCGAGCTATAACGGGGCTGCGCGGCCCCCTGTAGGAGCGGGTTTACCCGCGAATGCGTCGATAAGCTCACTGCCGCATTCGCGGGTAAACCCGCTCCTACAGGGGGGCGAAGTCAGCCGTCAGTGCGTTCTATGGGAGTCAATTGATGAACGATGCACCCCCCATGTCCCCTGCCGAGTTCGAGCAGGCCCTGCGCGCCAAGGGCGCCTACTACCATATCCACCACCCCTACCACGTGGCGATGTACGAAGGCCGTGCCACCCGCGAGCAGATTCAGGGCTGGGTGGCCAACCGCTTCTACTATCAGGTCAACATCCCGATGAAGGATGCGGCGATCCTGGCCAATTGCCCGGACCGCGAAGTACGCCGCGAGTGGATCCAGCGCCTGCTCGACCATGATGGCGCCCCGGGCGAGGACGGCGGGATCGAAGCGTGGCTGCGCCTTGGCCAGGCCGTAGGCCTGGACCCGGACCAATTGCGTTCCCAGGCGCTGGTACTGCCCGGCGTACGCTTCGCCGTGGACGCCTACGTCAACTTCGCCCGCCGCGCCAGTTGGCAGGAGGCCGCCAGCAGTTCGCTGACCGAGCTGTTCGCCCCGCAGATCCACCAGTCGCGCCTGGACAGCTGGCCTACGCACTACCCTTGGATCGACCCGGCCGGCTACGAGTATTTCCGCACCCGCCTGGGCCAGGCCCGGCGTGACGTGGAACACGGCCTGTCGATCACCCTGCAGCACTACACGACCCGCGAGGGTCAGGAGCGCATGCTGGAGATCCTGCAATTCAAGCTGGATATCCTCTGGAGCATGCTCGATGCCATGAGCATGGCCTATGAACTGAACCGCCCGCCCTACCACACCGTCACCCGTGAGCGGGTCTGGCACAAGGGGATCGCCCTATGAGTTTCGACCGCACGCAAGTCCCCGCCTGGCGTCCGGGCTATCGTTTCCAGTACGAGCCTGCGCAAAAAGGCCATGTCCTGCTGTACCCCGAGGGCATGATCAAGCTCAATGAAAGCGCCAGCCTGATCGGTGCGCTGATCGACGGTGAGCGCGATGTGGCGGCGATCATCGCCGAGCTCGAGCATCAGTTCCCCGGTGTCCCGGAAGTGGCCGACGACATCGAGCAGTTCATGGAGGTGGCCCGTGCCGAACACTGGATCGTCCTCGCCTGAAGTGCCGGCCAAACCCGAAGTCGGCCTGCCGCTGTGGCTGCTCGCCGAGCTGACCTACCGCTGCCCATTGCAATGCCCGTACTGCTCCAACCCGCTGGACTTCGCCGCACAGGGCCAGGAGCTCACCACCGAGCAGTGGTTTCGGGTGATGGCCGAAGCCCGTGAACTGGGCGCGGCCCAATTGGGCTTCTCCGGTGGCGAGCCGCTGGTGCGCCAGGATCTGGCCGAGCTGATCGGCGAGGCCCGGCGCCTGGGCTACTACACCAACCTGATCACCTCCGGCATCGGCCTGACCGAACAGAAGATCGCCGACTTCCGCCAAGCCGGCCTGGACCATATCCAGATCAGCTTCCAGGCCAGCGACGAGCAGGTGAACAACCTGCTGGCTGGCTCGAAGAAAGCCTTCGTCCAGAAACTCGAGATGGCCCGGGCGGTGAAAGCCCACGGCTACCCGATGGTGCTCAACTTCGTCACCCACCGGCACAACATCGACAAGATCGACCGCATCATCGAGCTGTGCATCGCCCTGGAGGCGGACTTCGTCGAACTCGCCACTTGCCAGTTCTACGGCTGGGCGCACTTGAACCGCCTGGGCCTGCTGCCGACCCGTGAGCAGCTGGAGCGGGCCGAGCGCGTCACCAACGTGTACCGCGACAAGCTCAAGGCCGCCGGCAATCCGTGCAAACTGATCTTCGTCACCCCGGACTACTACGAGGAGCGCCCCAAGGCCTGCATGAACGGCTGGGGCAGCCTGTTCCTGACCATCACGCCCGACGGCACCGCGTTGCCGTGCCATGGCGCGCGTCAGTTGCCAGTGCAGTTCCCCAACGTGCGCGACCACGACCTGCGGCACATCTGGTACGACTCCTTCGGCTTCAACCGCTTCCGTGGCTACGACTGGATGCCCGAGCCCTGCCGCTCGTGCGACGAAAAGGAAAAGGACTTCGGCGGCTGCCGCTGCCAGGCCTTCATGCTCACAGGCGATGCCAGCAACGCCGACCCGGTGTGCGCCAAATCCCCTGAGCACGGCATCATTCTCAAGGCCCGTGAAGAAGCGCAAACCGCCCAGCTGACCATCGAAGAGATGACCTTCCGCAATGAGCGCAACTCCCGAATCATCACCCGCGGCTGACTTCAGCGCGGCCCAGGCGGTCGCTGCCAGCACCGATTTCGCCGAACTGAAGGTCGGTGCCAGCGGCGTGTTCTGGAACGAGTTCCGCCCCGCCGATGGCGCCTGCCGCCTCTGGCACTGGCGCAATGAGCAGGCTCATTGCCTGACGCCGGACGGTTTCAGCGCGCGCAGCCGCGTCTATGAGTACGGCGGCGGCAGTTTCTGCCTCGGCGGTGACGGCGTGGTGTTCGTCAATGAGGCGGACCAGCAGCTCTATACCCAGGCCCTCGATGGCGCCCCACCGCGCCCGTTGACCCAGAATCGGCAGTGCCGCTACGGCGATGTGCTGTGGCATGAGGGGTGGGTGCTGGCGGTCGAGGAGCAGCATGGCAGGTCGGTCGAACACCGGCTCGTGGCCATCGGGCCAGAGGGCCGCAAGGTGTTGGCCGAAGGGGCGGATTTCTATGCCTCGCCCACCCTCAGCGGGGACGGACAGCGCTTGGCCTGGATCGAGTGGGACCGCCCCGCGCAGCCCTGGACCCGCACCCGCCTGATGTGTCGGACGCGTGGCAGTGATGGCCACTGGGGGGCGGCGTACTGCCTGGCAGGCGATGGCGAGCAAAGCGTGTCGCTGCAGCAACCACGCTTCGACGCCCGGGGCCTGCTTCATTGCCTCTCTGACCACAACGGCTTTTGGCAGCCTTGGGGTGAACTCGATGGGCGTTGGCAAGCCTTGCCCGCCGCTGCCGCCGATCATGCCGCCGCACCTTGGCAACTGGGTGCCAGCACTTGGCTGCCGACGGGCCCACAGGCGTACCTGGCCAGCTGGTTCGAAGATGGGTTCGGCCTCTTGGGGCTGTACCACGAAGACCGTCAGATCCAGCGCTTGGGCCGCGAATACACGCGTTTTCGCAGCCTCGCCCTGGATGCCGGGCATATCTATGCCATCGCCGCCTCCCCCCTGAACCCACCGGCTGTCGTTGCCTTCGACCGGCACACCGGCCAGAGCAGGGTGCTGGCAGGCGGTGGGCTTGCGCTGCCTGCCGAGCGGGTCAGTCGTCCACGTCCGCTCCACTACCCCAGTGGCGATGGCCAGGCCCATGGTTTCTTCTACCCGGCGATCGGGGCCCAAGGCCCTTCACCGCTGGTGGTGTTCATCCATGGCGGACCGACCTCGGCCTGCTACCCGGTGTTCGATGCACGCATCCAGTACTGGGCCCAGCGCGGCTTCGCCGTGGCCGACCTCAACTACCGCGGTAGCACCGGCTACGGCCGTGCCTATCGCCAGGCGCTGCACCACAACTGGGGCGAACTCGATGTGCAGGACGCCTGCGCCGCCGTCGAGCATCTGGCCACGCTCGGCCTGATCGACCCGCGCCAGGCCTTCATCCGCGGCGGCAGTGCCGGGGGCTACACCACGCTCTGCGCCCTGGCCTTTCATGATGTGTTCCGAGCAGGTGCGAGCCTCTACGGGGTCAGCGACCCGGTCGCCCTCGACCAGGCCACCCACAAGTTCGAAGGCGACTACCTGGGATGGCTGATCGGTGATCCGCAACGCGATCAGGAACGCTATCGCCAGCGCACGCCATTGCTGCATGCCGAGCGGATCAAGGTGCCGGTGATCTTCTTCCAGGGCGAGCTGGATGCCGTGGTGGTACCCGAGCAGACCCGCGCCATGCTGGCCGCCCTCAAGGCCAATGGCATCGCAGCCGAGGGGCACTTCTATGCCGGTGAGCGGCATGGGCTGCGCAAGGCGCAGAACCTGGCGCACGCGCTGGAAGAAGAATGGAAATTCTACTGCCGGGTGCTGGGACGATAGACATCGGAGGTCTTTACGGGTGAACCCCCGCCCACAGGACTGGCGATAATCCCTGTCGGAGCGGGCTCCCCCGTGAAGTGTCAGCGCTTGGCGATGATGTACACCGCATGCACGATGCCCGGGATGTAGCCCAGCAACGTCAACAGGATGTTCAGCCAGAACGCGCCGCCGAACCCGACCTGAAGGAACACGCCCAGCGGCGGCAGGATGATGGCGATAATGATGCGGATGAAATCCATGGTTGTCTCTCCTGGAGGGGTTTCAAAAGAGACTAGCCGCGCCGCGTCAGGGTTCCACGGGCAAGCGCCAGGCAAAAAAAACGCCCCGGGCCAAAAACTGCTGGCCAAGGGCGATGCGCAGGAACGCGAGACGGTTCGTTGAAATTCGTGTTGCCCGGGGTCGGTCAGGCCGACACCTCGCGGCGACTGTGTTGCTGGGCATGCAGGCGGGCAAAGGCGCGGGCCAAGCGCAAGAGCATCTCGTCGATGTTGCCCTTGCTCACGGTCAGCGCTGGCGAGAAGCGCACCACATCGGCCTGCGGCGCATTGAGCAGCAGCCCCTCGTGCAGCGCTGCCGCGACCAGCTCGCGAGCCAGGTCCTCGTGCAACTGCAGCGCCCAGAGCAGCCCTTGACCACGCACTTCACCCTGACCATAACGACCGGCCAGCCGGCTGAGGCCTTCACGCAGATGCCGACCGCTGTCCTGCACGTGTTCGAAAAAGCCTGGCTCCAGCACGGTCTCAAGGACCGCAAGGCCGGCCGCGCTCATCAGCGCGTTGCCGTGATGACTCCCCTCAAGCTCCCCTGGTTCGGCGCAGCATGCGCTGCCCCGGGCCAGCAAGGCCGCCAGCGGCACGCCGCCACCCAGGCCTTTGCCCAAGGTGATGATGTCGGCGCGTACGCCATAGGTCTGCTCGGCGAGCAAGGCGCCACAACGGCCGATGCCCGTCTGCACTTCGTCGAGGATCAGCAAGATGCCCAGCTCGCGGCACAGGCGCTCGACCCCTTGCAGATACTCGCGAGTCGCCGGGATCACCCCCGCTTCGCCCTGGATCGGCTCGAGCATGATCGCCACGGTGCGCGAATCCACTGCGGCGTGCAGAGCGGCCAAATCGTTGAACGGCACCTTGCTGAAACCTGGCAGGCCCGGCTCGCAGCGATTGCAGGGCAGCGGGTCGGAGGCCGACAGCGCCCCCAGGCTGCGCCCGTGGCAGGCCTGATTGGCAGTGATGATGTGATAGGCGCCGTTGCGGTGCAGTTGGCCCCATTTGCGCGCCAGCTTGATGGCGCCCTCGCAGGCTTCGGCACCGCTGTTGAGCAGATAAGCCTGGTCGCTGCCGGTGCTCTGACAGAGCCGATCGACCAGGCTCAGCAGACCACGGCTGTGGAACCCCGCGCCTGGGTTGATCAACGCCTGGGCCTGGTTACCCAGCGCCTTGACCAGCACGCTGGGGCTGTGCCCCAGGCTGTTGACGGCGCAGCCCTGGGTGAAGTCCAGGTAGGCGTGGCCCTGGTTGTCCCATAGCCAGGAGCCCTGACCCCGCACGAAGACCTGAGGCGCCCGCTCGGCGCTTGGCATCAACCGCTCGCGGGACGGCTCCGAGGCCACCGGCGCACTCACCGGAGCAGGCTTGGGCTCGGCAGCGGCAGGGGCCGAACGGCGCAGGTTGAACAGGTTCATCGGGGCTCCAGCCAATCTCGGGCAGGTTCGGCAGCGGTTTATTTTGCCGTGCCTATCAAAAGTGTTTTTCTCTGCGGGTAACAATCGACTTTATGAGCGCTGTAACCCGTTGGAATACGGCGATAGACTAGGCTTACAGCCGACATTCGGCCATTCCGTTTTTTAAGCTTTTTCGATAAGTAAACCTTATGGATTTTCGCCAACTGCGCTATTTCGTCGCGGTGTACGAAGAAGGCCATGTGGGCAGAGCCGCCGAGCGCCTGTCACTGTCCCAGCCCGCGTTGTCACAGCAGATTCGCCAACTCGAACACAGCCTCGACCTGAGCCTGTTCGAGCGCAGCAACAAGCGCCTGCTGCCGACCCTTGCCGCACACACGTTGTACAACCATGCCCTACCCCTGCTCGACGGCCTGCAACGTGCCCATGACGCGATGCGCAACTTCAAGGGTCAGTCCCTGCGCACACTGGCCATCGGCGTGCTGCAGACCGTACGCCCGAGCCTGGTGCCGCAGTTGCTGGAGCGCGTGCGCAGGGCCCAACCGCACCTGGTGGTGCAGATCTACGAGTTGTCGGGACTGGAGATCGAGCGACGCCTGCTCAATGGCGGCCTGGATATCGGCATCAGTTACCTGCCGCCGCGCCAGCCGGGATTGCATGGGCTTTTGCTGTACGAAGATGAGCTTCAATTAGTCATCCCCAATACCCACCCGCTGAAGGACTTCAAGAAAGTCTCGTTGCGCCAAGCGGCTGAACTGCCCATGTTGATGCTCGGCGAAGAGTTCCAGATCCGTCAGATCTGGCAGGCGCAATTGGCGAGCCTGGGGCGTAGGCCGCAGGTGCAGGCGGAGATGAACAACATGGCGGGGATTCTCGACAGCCTGGCGCACACCGCCTTGGCAACCATCCTGCCCGGCCGGGCAAAGGATGCAGCCGAAGACGACCAGGGCTTGTTGTGGAAACCTTTGAGCGAGCCACGTGTGCCGCTGAAGGTCGGCCTGGTGTTCCGCGATGCCCAGCGCCAGCAGGCCTCGGTGGAGCTTTTGCGTACGCTGCTTGAGGAAGAGACCGACGCCCGTCTGCCGGGCGTTTCGCCCTTGGACGTGCTTGGCTGAAAAACGAGCGGACAAAGAAAACCCCGCCGAAGCGGGGTTTTCCAGACTGTTTCCCTTGACGTCCCTATCGCCCCGCCACCCTGGCAGGAAATCCTACGTTGTCCCTGTTCTGTCCATTGCGCATCCTACGCTACGTCCATGGGGTAAAGATTAGCCGTGGATCCAATTTCAGAAAAGAGGAAAAAAGCCACCACGTCGTGTAAGAAATCACTTACACAAAAGTCTCAAAAGACGACACGCCGTGGAATCGCACCCGAAAAAAAGCCCACCCCTACGCGGCCAACGATGACCGTGTAGGAGCGGGCTTACAACCTAGCGCCGAATCAGAACTGCGCGGCGTCGAGCAGATACAACGTCTCGCTTCCTGCCTTCACCGACGCCACCAGCGAATCCACGCGCGGCAGCAAACGGGCGAAGTAGAAACGTGCGGTGCCAAGCTTGGCGTCATAGAACGCCTCGTCTCCGTCGCCAGCCCGCGCAGCGCGCGCCATCAGGGCCCACATGTAGCCATAGGCCACGTAACCGAACGCCTGCAGGTACTCAACCGACGCCGCGCCGATCTCGTTGGGATTACCCTTGGCCTGTTCCATGACCCATTCGGTCAGCCCGTCGAGTTGTTCGAGCGCGGCGGCCAGTGGCTGGGTGAACTCACCCATCTCGGCGCCAGCGCTGGCAATGAACTGGCGGATCTCATCGGAGAACAGCCGGTAGAACGCGCCGCCGCTGCCCACCACCTTGCGCCCCATCAGGTCCAGGGCCTGGATGCCGTTGGTGCCTTCATAGATCTGGGTGATGCGCACATCGCGCACCAGTTGCTCCTGCCCCCACTCGCGAATGTAACCGTGGCCGCCAAACACCTGCTGACCGTGCACGGTGCATTCAAGGCCCAGGTCGGTGAGGAAGGCCTTGGCCACCGGTGTCAGCAATGCCACCAGCTCTTCACTGCGCTTGCGCGTGGCGGCGTCTTCGCTGTACTTGGCGCTGTCCAGCTGCATCGCGACATAGGTGGAGAAGGCACGGCCCCCTTCGATCAGCGCCTTCATGGTCAGCAGCATGCGACGGACGTCCGGGTGCACGATGATCGGGTCAGCGGCCTTGTCCTTGGCCTGCGGGCCGGTCGGTGCTCGGCTCTGCAGGCGCTCGCGGGCGTATTCGACGGCGTTCTGATAGGAGCGCTCGGCCGACGCCAGGCCCTGAATCCCCACGCCCAGGCGTTCGTAGTTCATCATGGTGAACATGGCCGCCAGGCCCTTGTTCGGTTCACCCACCAGGTAACCGGTGGCGTCATCGAAGTTCATCACGCAGGTGGCCGAGGCCTGGATGCCCATCTTGTGTTCGATCGAGCCACAGGTGACCGGGTTGCGCGCGCCCAGGGAGCCATCCTCGTTGACCAGGAACTTGGGCACCAGGAACAGCGAGATACCTTTGGGGCCGGCTGGTGCATCCGGCAGCTTGGCCAGCACCAAGTGGATGACGTTCTCGGTCAGGTCATGCTCGCCGCCGGTGATGAAGATCTTGGTGCCGCTGACCTTGTAGCTGCCGTCGGCCTGGGGCGCGGCCTTGGTGCGGATGATCCCGAGATCGGTACCTGCATGGGGCTCGGTCAGGCACATGGAGCCCGCCCAGACACCGGCATACATGTTGGGCAGGTACTTTTCCTTCAGCGCCTCGCTGGCGTGGGCGTTGATCGACAGGCAGGCGCCTGCGGTCAGCATCGGGTACAGGCCAAAGGCAAGGCTCGAGGCGTTGACCATCTCTTCGACCTGCGCCGAAATGGCTTTGGGCATGCCCATGCCGCCAAACAGCGGGTCGCCGCCCACGCCCACCCAACCGCCCTCGGCATAGGTCTTGTAGGCCTCGATGAAGCCGGCCGGGGTGCGCACCGCGCCGTTGTCCCAATGGCAGCCTTCTTCGTCGCCGCTGCGGCTGAGCGGGGCGATGGTCTTGCCGGTGACCTTGCCCGCCTCTTCAAGCACGGCCATGGCGGTTTCCTGATCGACCGCCTCGGCCAAGGCCGGCAGTTGCGACCAGAGCTTGGCTACCTCGAAGACTTCATTCAGAACGAAACGCATGTCGCGCAGCGGCGCTTTGTACTCAGCCATGACAACCTCTCGCTATCAGGTCGGGGGCGATCCCGAAGGACCGCGACACTAGATTGAAGCCAGTGTAACCGAACAACTTTTACGAGACATAGGGTCATCATGCGACTGGATAGTCACTTAAAGTCACGAAACTCATGACGCCATGCGAACCGCCCCGCGTCGTGAATGCTGCCCGAAAACCATGACGCAGTTACGACCGGCACCTTTGGCGCTATAGAGCGCCTCATCGGCGGACTTGAGCACTTCATCGGGCGAACGATGCTCCACCTGACGCTCCGCGACACCAATACTGATGGTCACCGACACCGTACTGCCCGCGCTCCCCGCGCGGCGCTGACGCCCGGCCGAATCGTCCTGTGGGCGGTTGTTCTGGTCTCGCAGCTGGATCGCATAGTTGGCGATCATCTCTCGCACCGCCTCCAGGTGCGGCGTGCACTCCTCGACGGTCTTGCCGGCGAAGACCAAGGCGAACTCCTCCCCGCCATAGCGATAGGCACGCCCCCCGCCGGTGACGCGCCCCAACCGACTGGCGACCAGCCGCAATACCTGGTCACCGACATCGTGACCATGGGTGTCGTTGAATTTCTTGAAGTGGTCCACGTCGGTCATGGCGATCACGTAGTTACGCCCCAACCGCTGCATGCGCTCATTCAGCGCGCGGCGCCCCGGCAGGCCGGTCAGCTCATCGCGAAAGGCCATCTGATAGGCCTCATGGGACACCGCCGCGGCAATCATCAGCATGACCTGGCTGCACATGATGTTCAGGGTGAACGGCAGGATGAATGTCTTGGGCAGCATCCAGAAGATACCGATCAGGCCGATGATCTGCGCCGCATGCAAGGGCCGCGGCTGGCGCAGGTACTGCACCACCAAGAGAATGAACATGCCTAGGAACAAAGGGTAGGCCAGCTGGATCAGGCTCATCCATTGACCATGCAGCGATGGCCAACGGATTTCCGCCAACCAGCTCAGCAGGGCCTGGGGGAAACTTTGTTCCAACGCCACCGCCACACTGCCGACGGCGAACAGCACGGCGAAGCGGGCGAGCAGGTCCTGGGCCAGGTGAGTGCGTTCCTGCCACGCCGCGAACAGCCCGAACAGAATGGGCAACAGCAGGCAGACCAGATGGAACACGACCGCCGCGTCCTCCCGGACCCGACCGTTGTCGCGGTAGAAATCAGTCTGCGTGTCGAGCAGGAAATAGGCGATGTACACCGTGACCATCAAGAACAGCTCGCGCTGACGACGGTAAACGGCGCAATAGGCACCCCCGAGCAACAGCACCAATGTCGGCAGTACATTGAACAGGGAGGTGAAGAAGACGCTGAGGTCTCTCACATAGGCTGCCGCCAGCCCTGACAGCAACAGAAACAAAGAGGGCAGGAAATGGCTCGCGCGTACAGCGGATAAACGAAACAAAAGGCAATCTCCGACCCGGCAGATCAATAATAGCATTGTGCCTTTACTTCATCGGCAGCGCACATGAATAGATGAATACATCGGGCAATCAGTGCAGACAGGAACTGTGTCCGGGCATGTCGGATACCGGGCTCTTCAGGACTCGCTCTAATGGCGCCTGCCCGCATAAGGGCCGGGGCAGGCAATATCCGCAGGGGCTGGCAAGCGGGCATAAAAAAACCGCCTGCCGGTGAAGGCAGACGGTTTTCAGGCTACTGCTTGGCTCAGCAGGACAGACCGAAGTCTTCTTCCTTCATGGCCATCAGGTTGCCCGCGCCGGACAGCATTGCTGCCACGTGTGCACGGGTGCGCGGCAGGATGCGCTGGAAGTAGAAACGCGCGGTTTGCAGCTTGGCGGTGTAGAACGCCTCTTCGCTGGTGCCGGCAGCCAGCTTCTCGGCGGCCAGGCGGGCGATGTCGGCCCAGAAGTAGGCCAGGCAGGCGTAGCCGGAGTACATCAGGTAATCCACCGACGCGGCACCGACTTCCTCGCGGTCCTTCATCGCGGCCATGCCCACTTTCATGGTCAGCTCGCCCCATTCCTTGTTCAGCGCGGCCAGTGGCTCGACGAATTCCTTGACGGCTTCGTTGCCTTCCTGGGCCTGGCAGAACTTGTGCACGATCTTGGTGAAGCCTTTGAGTGCCTCGCCTTGGGTCATCAGCACCTTGCGACCGAGCAGGTCCAGCGCCTGGATACCGGTGGTGCCCTCATAGAGCATGGAGATACGGCTGTCGCGCACGTTCTGCTCCATGCCCCACTCGGCGATGAAGCCATGGCCACCGTAGATCTGCACGCCGTGGTTGGCGGCTTCGAAGCCGACTTCGGTCATGAAGGCCTTGGCGATCGGGGTCATGAAGGCCAGCAGGGCGTCGGCTTTCTTGCGCTCTTCCTCGTCCTGGCTGTACTTGACGATGTCCACCTGTTTGGCGGTGAAGTAGACCATGGCGCGGTTGCCTTCGGCGAAGGCCTTCATGGTCAGCAGCATGCGACGTACATCTGGGTGCACGATGATCGGGTCGGCGGCTTTTTCCGGGGCCTTCGGACCGGTCAGCGAACGCATCTGCAGACGCTCGCGAGCGTATTTCAGGCCACCCTGGAACGCCACTTCGGCATGGGCCAGGCCCTGCAGCGCGGTGCCCAGGCGAGCGGTGTTCATGAAGGTGAACATGCAGTTCAGGCCCTTGTTGGCAGGGCCGATCAAGAAGCCGGTGGCGCCGTCGAAGTTCATCACGCAGGTGGCGTTGCCGTGGATACCCATCTTGTGCTCGAGAGAGCCACAGCTCACGGCGTTGCGCTCGCCCACACCGCCTTCGGCGTTTGGCAGGAACTTCGGCACGATGAACAGCGAGATGCCCTTGGTGCCCGCCGGGGCATCGGGCAGGCGGGCCAGGACGATATGGACGATGTTGTCGGCCATGTCGTGTTCGCCAGCGGAAATGAAGATCTTGGTGCCGGATACCTTGTAGGAACCATCCGCCTGAGGCTCGGCCTTGGTACGCAGCATGCCCAGATCGGTGCCGCAGTGCGGCTCGGTCAGGCACATGGTGCCAGTCCACTCACCGGTCACCAGCTTGGTCAGGTAGGTGTGCTGCTGCTCGGCGGTGCCGTGGGCAGACAGGGTGTTCATGGCGCCATGAGAGAGGCCCGGGTACATGCCCCAGGACCAGTTGGACTCACCGACCATTTCGCTGATGGCAAGGCCCAGGGACTCCGGCAGGCCTTGGCCGCCGTGCTCGACGTCATGCGCCAGGCTTGGCCAGCCGCCTTCGACGAACTGCTGATAGGCCTCTTTGAAACCGGTCGGGGTCTTAACGCCCGACTCACTCCAGGTGCAGCCTTCCAGATCACCGACACGGTTCAGCGGGGCCAGCACCTGTTCACAGAATTTCGCGCCTTCCTCGAGGATCGCGTCGACCATGTCGGGCGTGGCGTCCTGGCAACCCGGCAGGCTCTGATAATGCGCCTCGTAGCCGAGCAGCTCGTCACGAACGAAGCGAATATCACGCAAGGGGGCTTTGTATTCAGGCATAGCGATGAACCTCTGTGATGAGTCCAGTGAAGAGACCGCAGATACCAACCAGCTCTTGGCGGCTTTCGGTCAAACAGTTGTTTGAAACTTACGTTTAGCTCAGCCCAATGTCAAGGATGGACCATCGTTCCATTTACGCCGCGAAACATGACATAAACGCCATCGGCTCAGATAACGGCGCAGGCGCGGGTTTACCCGCGGACAGGGCTATGCAGACAATCGAGCTGCCTGGCGTCAGAAACTCAGCGGACAAGACCACCGCTCTCCAAGGAGTCTAGGCGGTGCGTGAGGGGTTGGATCAGGCGTAGGTATCGATGAACCGGCCAAGCATTTCGTCCGAGGCCTTGGCGACTTTCACGCCCAGCGCGACTTCATGCTTGCCCAGCGCCAACTCGACGGTGCTGGTGGCCATGTCCATCTGCTGGCTGCGATCGACCGCGCGCAGGCGCTCGACCTGATAGTCGCTGGACTGGCTGGTGGCGGCACGCTCGACGGTGCTGCTGGCGATTTGACTGGCGGCTTGGTCGACTCGGTTCTGCCCGGCCTGGATAGCGCCAAGGCCCGCGTAATAGGCAGTGCTACCGGTGATTTCCATGTCAGGACTCCAAAGACGCAGGATGCAGGGTCAGGCTTATTAAAGCAGCCGATCGCGCAAAAGGCCCGTTTAAATACCTAATAGCCTTGTGCCACTCAATAGACAATATTGTCGGCTTTCAATCCAGCAGATCCAGGTGCAGGTGCTCCGCCACCGCCTCGGCCGTGGCCTGCTTGAGCCTGGGTACCCGCCCCAGGCAAGGGGCCGGCAACCGCTCGGCGAGGCTTGCGAGGTTTTCTTCCAGGCGCGAAGTCCGCGGATCGACGATATTGGCCACCCAGCCTGCCAATTGCAGCCCATCCCGGGCGATCGCTTCAGCGCTCAGCAGCGCGTGGTTGATGCAGCCCAGGCGCACACCCACCACCAGGATTACCGGCAGCTTCAAGGCAATGGCCAAGTCCGACAGGTTGGCATGCGCAGACAACGGTACCCGCCAGCCCCCCGCGCCTTCCACAAGGGTGAAGTCGGCGCCCTGGGTCAGTATGTGCTGCATGGCCGTCAGCAGCACGGGGACTTCCAGGCTGACACCCGCCTCCCGCGCAGCCACATGAGGCGCGATGGCCGGCTCGAATGCGAACGGATTGACCTGCTCGTAAGGCAGCTTCACCGAGCTTTCGGCGATCAGCGCCAGCGCGTCGGCGTTGCGCAGGCCCTTGGCCCCCGCTGTGCAACCGGATGCCACCGGCTTGGCGCCCAGGGTGCTCAAACCCTCCAGACGCGCGGCATGCAAAAGCCCGGCGGCGATGGTGGTCTTGCCGACATCGGTGTCGGTACCGGCGATGAAATAGGCCTGGCTCATCTCATGCCTCGTCTGCCAAGGGTTTGCGCAGCACGCCGTAGACCACCTGGTAGGTGGCCGGCAGACCCTCGGGCTGGCGGAAGCCTTCGTAGGCCTGCAACAAGCCCTGCATCCGCGCCCGCCCGGTCAGCCCCGAAGGCCGCCCAGGATTGAGGTTGTGCGCCCCCAAGGCCTTGAGCTCGTGGGTCAGGCTGCGCACGTCCGGGTAATGCAGTACATGAGGGCGACGCTCTAGGCCCAGCACCTGCAGGCCACTTTGTCCACAGAGTCGCTGGTAGTCCTCGAAGCGTCGGAAGCGATTGACGTGAACCAGGCCGTCTACCGCCTGCCAACTGGCGCGCAGCTCATCCAGGGTGCCGACGCACAGACTGCTGAACGCCAGCACGCCGCCTGGGCGCAGCACGCGACGGGCTTCGCTCAGCACACTGCCGAACTGGTCGCACCATTGCACCGCAAGGCTCGAGAACACCAAGTCCACACGCCCATCGCGCAGCGGCAGCCGTTCGGCATCGCCGGCCACATGGTGGCGCGCACCACCCTGTTCACGGGCATGGCGCAGCATGCCTTCGGCGATGTCCACCGCCACACCGGTCGCCGCGCTGAAGCGCTCGGCCAATGCACGGCTGAAATGGCCGGTGCCACTGCCCAGATCAAGCCAGTGCGCCGGCTGCAGACCGGCAGGGAGCTGGTCGAGCAGCGCCAGGCCCACCGCCCGCTGCAAGGCCGCCACGCTGTCGTAGCTGGCCGCTGCGCGGGAGAACGAGGCCGCTACCTGGCGCTTGTCCGGCAGGGTACCGGGCAGGGTCGGACGGGAAAGATCAGTCATCGCCACTCTCATGCAGGAAACTCTTGATGCCCGCCGCCAGCTCCTGTGGATATTCCAGCAGGAAGGCGTGGGAACTGTCTTCGACCAGGCCGACTTCCACGTCAGGCAACAGCTCGCTCAAGGCCTTGGCTGCCTCCGCCGGCACCAGCGCATCGCTGCCGGCGAACAGGTGCAACTGAGGCCCGCCGTATTGCTCCAGGGCATTGCGGGTATCCAGCTTGGCCAGGACTTCCAGCCCTGTGGCCAGATAAAGCGGATCGGTGTCCGGCACGCCGACACCCAATTGACGCAGCAGCGTGCGCGGCATCTGCGCGCCATCGCTGCACAGGCTGCGGAACCGCTTGAGGGTCACTTGGGGGTGGCTGCGACATCCATCGAGAAAGGTGCCGAAGGTGTCCACCGCCATGCCATGGGGCCAGTCGGGACGCTGGACGAAGCTCGGGTTGCTGCCGAGCGTCACCAGGCCACAGCAGTGATCGCCGCGCTTGTGCGCCAGCGCACTGGCGAGCATGCCGCCGAACGACCAGCCGCCCAGCCAGCTGTCGGTGGGCAGCTTGCGGTCGAGGTAGTCGACCCAGGCCTGGACATCGTCATCGGCAAGCTCTGGCAGCGGCATCAGCTCGACCTGCAGGCGCGAATCCTGGGCCCTGAGACTTGCTGCCAGTGGCTCCAGTGCAGCGGTGCCCAGGCCCCAGCCGGGCAAGAGGATCAGTCGGTTACGCATCGGCGGACTCCAGCAGTGGGTAACACTCGGCCAATGCATTCAACAATAGCTGGACCTGGGCCTCGCTGTGGGCTGCACTCAAGGTCACGCGCAGGCGGGCGCTGCCGGCGGGAACAGTCGGTGGGCGGATCGCGGTCACCAGCAAGCCCCGCTCGCGCAGCATCCGCGACAACTGCAGGGCCCGCGCGCTGTCGCCGATCAGGATCGGCTGGATCGCCGTCGGGCTGTCCATCAACGCCAAGCCGATCTGCTCGGTGCCCTCGCGGAACTGGCGGATCAACGCCGCCAGGTGCTCGCGACGCCACGTCTCGCGGCGCAGCAGCTCCAGGCTCTTGAGCGTGGCGCAGGCCAGCGCCGGCGGCTGACTGGTGGTGTAGATATAAGGACGGGCGAACTGTACCAACGCCTCGATGAGCTCCTCGCTGCCGGCCACGAAAGCGCCAGCGGTGCCGCAGGCTTTGCCCAGGGTGCCGATCAGCACCGGCACGTCCTCCACGCCGAGGCCGAAATGCTCGACGATGCCGCCACCGTGGGCCCCGAGCGTGCCCAGGCCATGGGCGTCATCGACCATCAGCCAGGCGTCACGGGCGCGGGTGGCCTTGGCCAGCGCGGGCAGGTCGGCCAGGTCGCCATCCATACTGAACACGCCATCGGTGACCACCAGGGTATTGCCGCTCGCCTTTTCCAGGCGGCTGGCCAGGCTCACGGGGTCGTTGTGCAAGTAGCGACTGAAACGCGCGCCACTGAGCAGGCCGCCATCGAGCAGCGAGGCATGATTGAGACGATCCTGCAGCACGGTGTCGCCCTGCCCCACCAATGCGGTGATGGCGCCAAGGTTGGCCATATAGCCGGTGGAAAACAGCAGCGCGCGTGGGCGCCCGGTGAGCTCGGCCAGGGCTTCTTCCACCTGGTGGTGAGGCGTGCTGTGGCCGACCACCAAATGCGAGGCGCCCCCGCCCACACCCCAGCGCTCGGCGCCTGCACGCCAGGCGGCGATCACTTCGGGGTGGTTGGCCAGGCCCAGGTAATCGTTGCTGCAGAAAGCCAGCAGTGGCTGACCATCGACCACGACTTCCGGCCCCTGGGGGCTTTCCAGCAACGGCCGCTGCCGGTACAGGTCCGCAGCGCGCCGTTCGGCCAGGCGCGCCGCCAGGTCGAAGGCCATGTCAGGCCTGTGCTGCGTCGTAGAACAGCTCGCTGCTGCGTTGCTCGACCAGCGCCTGCTCGATGGCCGCCTGGTGCACTTCATCGGCGTGTTCTTCACGCGCTTCAGGCTGGATGCCCAGACGGGCGAACAGTTGCATGTCCTTGTCGGCTTGCGGGTTGGCGGTGGTCAACAGCTTCTCGCCGTAGAAGATCGAGTTGGCGCCAGCCATGAACGCCAGGGCCTGCATCTGTTCGTTCATCTGTTCGCGGCCGGCGGAGAGGCGCACATGGGACTTGGGCATGAGGATGCGTGCTACCGCCAGCATGCGGATGAAGTCGAAGGGGTCGACGTCTTCTTCTTCGGCGAGCGGCGTACCAGCAACCTTGACCAGCATGTTGATCGGCACCGACTCCGGGTGCTCCGGCAGGTTGGCCAACTGGATCAGCAGGCCTGCGCGGTCATCGAGCGACTCGCCCATGCCCAGGATGCCACCGGAGCAGATCTTCATCCCGGCATCGCGCACATAGGCCAGGGTCTGCAGGCGCTCGCCGTAGGTGCGGGTAGTGATGATGCTGCCGTAGAACTCCGGCGAGGTGTCCAGGTTGTGGTTGTAGTAGTCCAGGCCGGCTTCGGCCAGGGCCTTGGTCTGCTCCTGGTCGAGCTTGCCGAGGGTCATGCAGGTTTCCAGGCCCATGGCCTTGACGCCTTTGACCATCTCCAGCACGTACGGCATGTCCTTGGCCGAGGGGTGTTTCCAGGCTGCGCCCATGCAGAAGCGGGTCGAGCCGATGGCCTTGGCCCGAGCGGCCTCTTCCAGCACCTTCTGCACTTCCATCAGTTTTTGTTTTTCCAGCCCGGTGTTGTAGTGACCGGACTGCGGACAATATTTGCAATCTTCCGGGCAGGCACCGGTCTTGATCGACAGCAGCGTGGAAACCTGCACGCGGTTGGGGTCGAAGTGGGCGCGATGCACGGTTTGCGCCTGGAACAGCAGGTCATTGAACGGCTGTTGGAACAGGGCTTTGACCTCGGCCAGGGACCAGTCGTGACGTGTTGTTGCAGTTGTGCTGGCGCTCATCGGCGTTTCCTTGTTTAGGCTCTTGCTGGCGCCGGGACAGGAACAGCCCGCCAGCGCATCACGGATAGCTCGCATACTCAGGGAAGGCCCATGGACTGTCAACCACTCGCAAAATACCTGGTTTACAAGTGTACAAATATTAATCAACGCTGTTTGCTTTGCGACGAACCCACTGACCAGGCCTACTCTCTGTGTACCGAGTGCGAGCACGCCCTACCGTGGCTGGACGATCACTGCACCCGCTGCGCGCTGCCGCTGCCCATGGCCGATTTGACCTGCGCTCAGTGCAGCCGCCGCGCGCCGGCCTTCGATCAGGTTGTAGCGACCTGGTATTTCGGCTTTCCCATCGACACGCTGGTGAGCCGGTTCAAGCATCACAGCCAATGGCCGCTCGGTCGGTTGATGGCGCGATTGCTGGGTCAGGCGCTGCTGCACGGCTTTGCCGAGGGCTTGGCAAAACCTGACCAGTTGTTGCCCGTCCCCCTGACTGCCCGTCGACTGCGCCGACGAGGCTTCAACCAGGCGGCCTTGCTGGCGAGATGGCTGGGCGGGCAGGTGGGCATTCCCTGCAACGAGCAGTTGTTGCGACGGGCGCGCGACACCCCTGCCCAACAGACCCTCGGCGCCAAGGCCCGCCGGCGCAACCTGCGCCAGGCATTCGGGCTTGTTTGCGATGCGCGGCTCGACGGCCTGCACTTGGCTATCGTCGACGATGTCCTGACCACGGGTGCCACCGCCCAAGCCATCGCCGCGCTGCTGCGCAAGGCCGGTGCCCGTCGGGTCGATGTGTATTGCCTGGCGCGCACGCCCAAGCCAGGCCAGATGTGAGGGCAACACCGCCGGCGCCTTCGCGGAGAGCGCGCTCCTGCAGTTGCAATGGAGTCACCTTGTCTTGACTTGCCAGCAGGCCACCGGCACCGTCTCAGCATCTTCACCAAGACCGACGCCTGCCATGTCCCTACCAGCCCTGCTCACCCAGCACATCGCCCGTCGCCCCCAGCGCATCGCCTTGCTCCAGCATGTCGCTGACCAAGGCTCGATCACCCGCGCAGCCAAGGCCGCCGGCATCAGCTACAAAGCCGCCTGGGACGCCATCGATGAGCTCAACAACCTGGCCACCCAGCCGCTGGTGGAGCGCAGTACGGGAGGTCGCGGAGGTGGCGGCGCACGCCTGTCGGTCGAAGGTGAGCGGGTATTGCGCCTGTACCAGCGCCTGCAGAGCCTGCAGGCACAGCTGCTGGAAGCCGCCGAAGACAGCAGCGACCTGGACCTGCTCGGCCGCCTGATGCTGCGCACCAGCGCGCGCAACCAACTGCAAGGACGTATCAGCGGGTTGCGCCGCGAAGGCCGCCATGACCGCGTCAGCCTGAACCTGGGCGGCGGGCTGCAGATCGAAGCGCTGATCACCCGCGGCAGTACCGAACGCCTGGAACTGGCACTCGATACCACGGTGGTCGCGCTGCTCAAGGCCGGGTGGGTGCAGTTGTTGGTCGCGTCCGACCCGGTCGACGCGGGGAGCAATTGCCTGAAAGCCACCGTCGAAGATGTACTGCCCGACGACGACGGGCCAAGCGAAGTGCGGCTGGTGCTAGGCAACGGGCAGACCTTGTGCGCCTTTGCCGAAGTGGCCTGGCTGGCAGAGCATCAGGTGCAGATCGGTAGCCCAGTGCGCGTGCAGTTCCACCCGTCCTATGTGCTGCTTGGGGTTCCGGTGTAACGCAGCCGCCTCCTACATGGGCCGGGCGCGGCCGCTGGCCAACCTGCGGTACCATGGCACCTTATCCTGCCGCCGTGCCCGGAGCCTTCATGTCCCACCCCTTCGACACCCTCACCCCCGACCTGGTCCTGGACGCCGTGGAAAGCCTGGGCTTTCTCAGCGATGCCCGGGTGCTGGCCCTCAACAGCTATGAGAACCGGGTCTATCAGGTAGGTATCGAAGGCGCGCAACCGCTGATCGCCAAGTTCTACCGTCCCGGGCGCTGGACCGACGACGCCATCCTCGAGGAACACCGCTTCAGCGCCGAACTGGCCGAATGCGATGTCCCGGTGGTAGCCCCCCTGCTGCACGAAGGCCGCAGCCTTTTCGAACACCAGGGCTTTCGCTTCACGCTGTTTCCACGCCGCGGTGGTCACGCCCCGGAGCCGGGCAACCTCGATCAGCTCTACCGCCTGGGCCAATTGCTCGGTCGCCTGCACGCAGTAGGCGCTGCTCGCCCCTTCGAGCACCGCGAAACACTGGCGGTGGATAACTTCGGACACGCCTCGCTGCAAACGTTGCTCGATGGCGACTTCGTGCCCAACGAACTGCGACCAGCCTTCGAATCCGTTGCCCGCGACCTGCTGCAACGGGTCGAGCGCCTCTATGCCCGCACCCCACATGAGGTGATCCGCCTGCACGGCGATTGCCATCCAGGCAACCTGATGTACCGCG
This sequence comes from Pseudomonas sp. NY15354, assembly GCF_048068075.1. Taxonomy (NCBI): domain Bacteria; kingdom Pseudomonadati; phylum Pseudomonadota; class Gammaproteobacteria; order Pseudomonadales; family Pseudomonadaceae; genus Pseudomonas; species Pseudomonas sp. NY15354. The sequence continues at coordinate 40,429 of NZ_JBLUPV010000023.1, read as the reverse complement.
ACGAGGCCTTCCATATCGTCGATCTGGATGACTGCCGCATGGGCCCTGCCGTCCAGGACCTGTGGATGATGCTCGCCGGCAGCCGCGAAGAGCGCATGGGCCAGTTGGCGGAGCTGATCGACGGCTATAACGAATTCCACGACTTCGACCCACGCCAGTTGGCCTTGATCGAACCCTTGCGCGCCCTGCGCCAGTTGCACTACAGCGCCTGGCTGGCCAGGCGCTGGGACGACCCGGCGTTCCCGCCGAGCTTTCCCTGGTTCGGCCAGCCGCGCTATTGGGGCGACCAGATACTCGCCCTGCGCGAACAGATCGCCGCACTCGATGAAGAACCGCTGAAATTGTTTTAGAAGCGATAGGCGGTCTGTCTACAATAGGCGTGCAGTATTTAGTTACCTAAGCAAGGAATCTCCATGCACGCCGCCAACCCGCGCCGCGGGTATATCCTGGGCCTGAGCGCCTACATCATCTGGGGACTGTTCCCCCTGTACTTCAAAGCCATCCAGAGCGTTCCGGCGGTGGAGATCATCGTTCACCGGGTACTCTGGTCGGCGCTGTTCGGCTCGCTTCTGTTGCTGGTCTGGAAGCACCCGGGCTGGTGGCGCGAACTGCGTGAAAACCCGCGTCGCCTGGGCATCCTGGCCCTGAGCGGGGCACTGATCGCCGGCAACTGGCTGACCTACGTGTGGTCGGTGAACAACGGCCGCATGCTCGAAGCCAGCCTGGGTTACTACATCAACCCGTTGGTGAACGTCCTGCTGGGCATGCTGTTGCTCGGCGAGCGCCTACGTCGCCTGCAATGGCTCGCGGTGGGGCTGGCGGCGGTGGGCGTGGCCCAGCAAGTGTGGCAGGTCGGCAGCCTGCCTTGGGTATCGCTGGTGCTGGCGTTGTCGTTCGGCTTCTATGGCCTCATCCGCAAGCAGGCACCGGTGGCGGCGCTACCCGGATTGGTGGTGGAAACCTGGATGCTGGTGCCCCTGGCGGCCGGTTGGTTGCTTCTCAACCCAGAGGCGAGCAGCGCTCAAGCCAGCTTCTACACCAGCAGCGAAGCCCTCTGGCTGATGGCAGCCGGACCGGTCACCCTGGTCCCGCTGGTGTGCTTCAACGCCGCCGCGCGTCACCTGCCCTACACCACTCTGGGCTTCCTTCAGTACCTGGCGCCGACGCTGGTTCTGCTGCAGGCGGTGCTGCTGTTCGGTGAACACCTGTCGTCCAGCACCCTGCTGGCGTTCGTGTTCATCTGGGCAGGTCTGGCCCTTTATAGCGTCGATGCCTGGCTGAGCCTGCGCAAGCGCGCCTGATCAAAAAACGATCAAATCTTTGCAGGCCACGTGTATCGTGGCCTGCAGCGAGATCTCCAAAGGTTATCCACACCCTCGTCCCCGTGCTTTGTGCACAACGCCTTGATATCTGGACATTTTTTGCTCAAATCTCGGGAAGCCCCGGCAGGCCTGGGCCACAGCAGTACGCCCCCAGGTTATCCACAGCGCCGCCCCCATGAATCTGGGATAACCGCAACCCCAAGTGGGTTAATCCTCAGGCCGCAGCTTCAGCTCGACCATCAGATCATCCGCCAGGCTTTCCAGCCGCCGCTGCAGGTCATCCAGCGACAGCGTCAACGGCAGCGCCAGCAATGCATCGGCGCAGAACAGCGGCTCGCTGCTCATCGGTGCCGGACGCACCTCGGTGGTGAAGCGCTCCAGGTTGACGCCCTGCTCGGCCAGCAACCGGGTGATATCGCGCACGATCCCCGGCCGATCGTTACCCACCAGCTCCATGGCGATCGGTTTCCAGGTGCAAGAAGGCTCGATGCCACTCTCGGCGATCAGCACGCGGATGTCGTGGCTTGAAAGCTTGTGCAAGGCCTCCACCAGATCGTCATAGGACTCGGCCGGCACCGCCACGCGCAAGATCCCGGCAAATTGCCCGGCCATCCGCGACATGCGACTCTCCAGCCAGTTACCGTTATGCTCGGCAATGCATTGGGCGATACGCTCGACCTGCCCGGCTTTATCGGGGGCGATCACTGTCAGTACGAGATGGTCCACGGGCCGCTCCTGAGCTCTGCTGTTAGGTCTTGGACACCGCTGCGCGCGGCGAAATACGGGGACATCGCCTCAGTATAGGCAAGGCGCGGCAACCTGCCGCAGGGCGGTTCGCACAACGAATCGTGTACTGTTTCAAGATTTATCTGGAACAATCCACCTGTTTTTTGCGAACATATCCACTCCCAGCGTGACCATACGCGACCGATTGGTCGCACAACGACGCTTTTAGTCTGATTTTCACCTGCCTACTGCCTCATGTAGTATGCCTCGGTGCGGACTACAAAACGTCGTTTGGATGTCTGCCAAGGCGCCTGTGAAAATACGCAACCCGCCCGTCAGCCCGTCTGGCGAGCCGCACCCAGCCGCGCTCATATCACGAGGGCAAGTACTGGTGCCGTGTTTAGAGAAGCGCTACAGGCTTAATACAGAAGAGCGAAATAGCTGAGCAGAGTGAGGCAAGCAATGACTGGATACGTTCAAGTCGGTGGCCTTCAGGTCGCCAAGGTCCTGTACGACTTCGTCAACAACGAAGCCATGCCAGGTACCGGCATCGTCGCCGAGCAGTTCTGGGCGGGTGCGGAAAAGATCATCAACGACCTCGCTCCAAAGAACAAAGCCCTGCTCGCCAAGCGCGACGAACTGCAAGCCAAGATCGATGCCTGGCACCAGGCACGTAAAGGCCAGGCCCATGACGCCGTGGCCTACAAGAGCTTCCTCCAGGAAATCGGCTACCTGCTGCCACAAGCCGACGATTTCCAGGCCACCACCGAGAACGTGGACGAAGAAATCGCCCACATGGCCGGCCCACAGCTGGTCGTGCCGGTGATGAATGCCCGCTTCGCCCTGAACGCCGCCAACGCCCGTTGGGGTTCGTTGTATGACGCGCTCTATGGCACCGACGCCATCAGCGATGAAGGCGGCGCCGAGAAAGGCCAGGGCTACAACCCTGTCCGCGGCAACAAGGTCATCGCCTTCGGCCGCGCCTTCCTCGACGAAGCCGCACCGCTGGCCGCTGGCTCCCACGTGGACTCCACCGGCTACCGTATCGACGGCGGCAAGCTGATCGTCGCCCTCAAGGGCGGCAGCAACAGCGGCCTGCGCGATGACGCCCAGCTGATCGGTTTGCGTGGTGACGCGAGCGCCCCGACCGCCATCCTGCTCAAGCACAATGGCCTGCACTTCGAGATCCAGTTCGATGCCAGCACCCCGGTCGGCAGCACCGACGCCGCCGGCGTGAAAGACATCCTGATGGAATCGGCACTGACCACCATCATGGACTGCGAAGACTCCGTCGCCGCTGTCGATGCCGACGACAAAGTCGTGGTCTACCGCAACTGGCTGGGCCTGATGAAAGGCGACCTGTCCGAGAGCGTGACCAAAGGCGGCAAGACCTTCACCCGCACCATGAACCCCGACCGCGAATACACCGCGGCCGCGGGCGGCACCGTCACCCTGCACGGTCGTTCGCTGCTGTTCGTGCGCAACGTTGGTCACTTGATGACCAACCCGGCGATTCTCGATGCCCAAGGCAACGAGATTCCTGAAGGTATCCAGGATGGCCTGTTCACCAACCTGATCGCCCTGCACAACCTCAAGGGCAACACCAGCCGCAAGAACACCCGCACCGGCAGCGTCTACATCGTCAAGCCGAAGATGCACGGCCCAGAAGAAGTGGCGTTCGCCGCCGAAATCTTCAGCCGCGTCGAAGACCTGCTGGGCATGAAGCGCAACACCGTCAAGGTCGGCATCATGGACGAGGAGCGTCGTACCACGATCAACCTCAAGTCCTGCATCAAGGCCGCTGCCGAGCGCGTGGTGTTCATCAACACCGGCTTCCTCGACCGCACCGGTGACGAAATCCACACCTCCATGGAAGCCGGCGCCGTAGTGCGCAAAGGCGCCATGAAGAACGAGAAGTGGATCGGCGCGTACGAGAACAACAACGTCGACATCGGCCTGGCCACCGGCCTGCAAGGTCGTGCCCAGATCGGCAAGGGCATGTGGGCCATGCCTGACCTGATGGCCGCCATGCTCGAGCAGAAGATCGCTCACCCGCTGGCCGGCGCCAACACCGCCTGGGTACCGTCGCCAACCGCCGCCACGCTGCACGCCCTGCACTACCACAAGGTCAACGTGCAGGCGCGTCAGCGCGAGCTGGCCAAGCGCGCGCCGGCTTCGGTCGACGACATCCTGGCCATCCCACTGGCGACCGACACCAACTGGTCGGACGAAGAGATCCGCAACGAGCTGGACAACAATGCCCAGGGCATCCTGGGTTACGTGGTCCGCTGGATCGACCAAGGCGTGGGCTGCTCCAAAGTGCCGGACATCAACGATGTCGGCCTGATGGAAGACCGCGCCACCCTGCGCATCTCCGCCCAGCTGCTGGCCAACTGGCTGCGTCATGGCATCGTCAGCCAGGAGCAGATCATGGAAAGCCTCAAGCGCATGGCCGCAGTGGTCGACAAGCAGAACGCCGGGGATGCCCAGTACCGCCCGATGGCACCGAACTTCGATGACAACATCGCGTTCCAGGCCGCTATCGAGCTGGTCGTCGAAGGCACCAAGCAGCCGAACGGCTACACCGAGCCAGTGCTGCACCGTCGTCGCCGCGAGTTCAAAGCGCGCAACGGGCTGTAAGACCTTTTGGGGCCGCTCTGCGGCCCCAATGCTTTACTCGATCCCCAATTCCTTCCTCACCAGCTCCAGCAACCTGTCCAGGTCCACCGGCTTGAGCAGGAAGTCCACCACCCCCAGGTGCATCACGTCCACCGCCTCCTTCACATCGGTGTCGCCCGACACCACGATGATCGAGAGGGCTGCGCACTGGGACTCGCGCACCTGCCGAATCAGTTCCAGCCCGTCCTTGGGCTCCATGCGCAGGTCGGTGATCATCAGGCCGATGTTTGCCCTGCGCTTGAGCAGGCCCAGCGCCGCCTGGGCACCGTCAGCGGTGATGCAGTCGATGCCTTTGGACTTGAGGTAAACGCACAACGCTTCGCGGTTCGCGACATCGTCGTCCACCACCAGCACCCTTTGCGCAGGGGCCGGCGGAGCGGTCAGCGTGGCCAATGCCTCGCGCTCGTCGTCACTCAGGATGTCGTCATGCTCGGCCATGGTCATCTCGTCAAAAAAATCCCGTTCTACCAGTTCAGACCGCAAAACAACGCTATGCAAGGCACCTTTCGTCGTCTATTTGACACCCAGGCGCCTTCCAGGCAGGACGCGTCGCACCTTATAGACTTACGTCCAATGGGCACCGCAAGGCCGGCGACCGACCATGGAGCCTTAGAACAACAGGGCCTGCGCCTAGTGCCCCCTACATGCGGTCAGTTCCATGAGCAAGAAGGACGCCTACAGCCAGGCCGGCAGAACGGCAGTGCTGCAGAACATCCAGGGTACCCTGCAGTTCCTGCAGCGTTTCCCGCCGTTCAACCAGATGGAGCCCAGCCACCTGGCCTACCTGGTGGAGCAGTGCCAGCTGCGCTTCTACGCCAGCGGCGAGAGCATCATCAAGCCGGCCGACGGCCCGGTCGAACACTTCTACATCGTCAAGCAAGGCCGAGTGGTCGGCGAGCGCCAGCACGTCACCAAGCCGGGCATGGAAACCACCTTCGAGATCGCCAGCGGCGAGTGCTTCCCCCTGGCGGCGCTGCTGGGCGAACGGGCCACGCGCACCGAGCACCTGGCCGGTGAGGACACCTTCTGCCTGCAACTGAACAAGAGCGCGTTCATCCGCGTGTTCTCGTTGTCCGAGCCGTTTCGCGATTTCGCCCTGCGGGGTGTCAGCAGCCTGCTCGACCAGGTCAACCAGCAAGTGCGCCAGCGCGCCGTGGAAACCCTGGGCACCCAGTATTCCCTCAACACACCGCTGGGCGAGCTGGCCATGCGTCACCCCGTGGTTTGCTCGCCGGACACGCCCTTGCGCGAAGCCGTGGGGCTGATGCACGAGCAGCAGGTCGGCAGCATCGTCATCGTCGATCCACAGCGCTTCCCCATCGGCATCTTCACCCTGCGCGACCTGCGCCAGGTGGTGGCCGACGCCCGCGCCGAACTGACCGCGCCGATCGAGCGCTACATGACGGCCAAGCCGTTCTACCTCAGCCCCCAGGCCAGCGCGTTCGACGCCGCCATGGCCATGACCGAACGGCATATCGCCCACGTCTGCCTGGTGGACAACCAACGCCTGTGCGGCGTGGTCTCCGAGCGCGACCTGTTCTCTTTGCAGCGGGTCGATCTGGTGCCCCTGGCCCGCACCATCCGCCATGCCCCACGCCTGGAGAACCTGGTGTCGCTGCGCGGCGAGATCGGCCAATTGGTCGAACGCATGCTCGCCCATGGTGCTTCATCGACACAGATCACCCAGATCATCACCCTGCTCAACGACCATACCGTGTGCCGGGTGATCGAGCTGGCCCTGGCCGAGCGAGGCGATCCGGGCGTGCCGTTCAGCTGGCTGTGCTTCGGCAGCGAAGGCCGCCGCGAACAGACCCTGCACACCGACCAGGACAACGGCATTCTCTTCGAAGCCGACGACGCCACCGAAGCCGAAGCGATCCGCGCCCGTCTGCTGCCGCTGGCCCAGTACATCAACCAATGCCTGGCCCAGTGCGGCTTCACCCTGTGCAAGGGCAATGTCATGGCCGGCAACCCCGAGCTGTGCCTGTCGCGCAGCGAATGGGCGCGCCGCTTCGCCGGTTTCATCCGTGAGGCCAGCCCCGAAAACCTGCTGGGCTCGAGCATCTACTTCGACCTGCGGGTGGTCTGGGGCGACGAACAGGGCTGCGAGCAACTGCGCCGTGGGATTCTCGAGCAGGTCGCCGACAACCGCATCTTCCAGCGCATGATGGCCGACAACGCCCTGCGTCAACGCCCACCGGTAGGGCGCCTGCGCGAGTTCGTGCTGACCCGCCAGGGCGACGACAAGGCCGCGACCCTCGACCTCAAGGTCCAGGGCCTGACACCCTTCGTCGATGGCGCTCGCCTGCTGGCACTGGCCAATGGCATCAAGGCCTGCAACACCCTGGAACGTCTGCGTCATCTGGTCGCTCGGGGCATCATCGAGCCGCTGGACGGCGCCGCCTATGAAGAGGCCTACCACTTCATCCAGCAGACTCGCATGCAACAGCATCAACGCCAGAGCCGCGACAACCTGCCCTATTCCAACCGGCTTGACCCGGACAGCCTCAACCACCTGGACCGGCGCATCCTGCGTGAGTCCCTACGCCAGGCCCAGCGCCTGCAAAGCAGCCTGGCCCTGCGGTATCAGCTATGAGCCTGTTCGCCTGGCTGCGACCGGCTCCGCTGGCACTGGACGGCGACCTGCTCCAGCGCATTGCACGCCTGCCCAAGACCGCGCCGACACTGGGCGTGCTGTCGTTGCGCGAGCAGCGCTGGGTGGTGCTGGATCTGGAAACCAGCGGCCTGAACGTCAACCGCGACCAAGTGCTGTCGATCGGTGCAGTGGCCATCGAGGATGGCGCCATCGATTTTCGCCAACAGTTCGAGCGCACCCTGCACCGTCCGGCGCAGAAGACCAACCCCAGCGTGCTGATCCACGGCCTGGGCCCCAGCGCCCTGGCCGCCGGCTGCGACCCAGCCACCGCCCTGCTCGATTTGCTGGACTTCATCGGCGACAGCCCCGTGTTGGCCTTCCACGCGCCCTTCGACCAGCGCATGCTGGCCCGGGCCTTGAAGGACAGCCTCGGCTATCGCCTGCAACACCCGTTCTTCGATGTGGCCGAGATGGCCCCGATGCTCAACCCCGACACCGTGCTGCGCGAAGCCAGCCTGGACGATTGGATCGCCCGCTTCGGACTGCACGCCGAAGAGCGCCACCACGCCAGCGCCGATGCCCAGGTGACTGCCGAACTGGCCCTCATCCTGCTCAGCCAGGCCCGTCGCCAACAGCTCGACAGCCCTCTGCAGCTCAACCTTCGCCTGCAGCAATGGCGTCGGCGCAAGACGCAGCAATACAGCCTGTAACCCTTCGCGCTGTTTCAGATAGATCCGCTGCCCCTGTCCTCTGTTGCAGCAGGTTTATCCGCGAAGACCTTGTCGAGCCCAACGATGCCTTTGTGGATAAGTCCACGGTCACAATCCGATAAGCGTCAATTGCACCCCGCGCCCTCGCTCTGTCACAATCGCGAATAATTATCGTTAGTTAACGCATTCTTTTCGGGGGACGCTTCTTGTCGTCTGCGCAGAGCCCACATGCCCAGCTGGTCGATACGTTGTACCGCGACCACCGCACCTGGCTGCTGGCCTGGCTGCAACGCAGCACAGCCTGCCGTCAACGTGCCGAGGACCTGAGCCAGGACACCTTCGTGCGCCTGCTCGGTCGCGAGCAGCTCGACGCCCCCCGCGAACCCCGCGCCTTTCTGGTCGCCGTGGCCAAGGGCTTGCTGTTCGACCACTTCCGCCGCGCGGCCCTGGAGCAGGCCTACCTGGCCGAGCTGGCCAACCGGCCCGAGGCCGAGCAGCCTTCCCCCGAAGTCCAGCACCTGATCCTCGAAGACCTCAAGGCCATCGACCGCCTGCTCGGCAAGCTGTCGAGCAAGGCCCGGGCGGCCTTCCTGCACAACCGCCTCGATGGCATGGGCCACGCCGAGATCGCCGAGCGCCTGGGCGTATCGGTCTCACGGGTGCGTCAGTACATCGCCCAGGGCATGCGCCAGTGCTACGTGGCGCTCTATGGGGAGCCAACGTGAACACCACGCCCGTCTCGGCCAAGGTCCTGGACGCCGCCATTGCCTGGAAGCTCAGCCTCGATGGCGGCGACGGCACCGCCGACGAACGCATCGAATTCGTGCGCTGGCATGCCGCCAGCGAAGAACATGCCCGTGCCTGGCAACAACTGGGCATGCTCGACCGACGCGTCAGCGCGGCGGCAGGCCCGGCACGCAAAGCCCTGGTGCAATCGCGCGCAGGCCTGCGCCAGCGGGTCGGCAGCTTCGGCGGCGGGCTGGCCGGGCTGCTGTTGGTAGGGGCGCTGCTGGTCGGACTCGGTGCGCCTTCGCTATCGCCGGACTACTGGCTGGCCGACCAGCGCACCGGTACCGGCGAGCTGCGCACCCTGCGCCTCGAAGACGGCACCTTGCTGAGCCTGAACACCACCACGGCGGTGGACATCGATTTCGCCGGCGCGCAGCGGGTGATCGTCCTGCACCAGGGCGAGATTTCCGTCGAAACCGGCCATGGGGATACCCGACCACTGCTGGTGCGTACCGACGATGGCCGCCTGCGGCCACTGGGCACACGCTTCCTGGTCAAGCGTGAGGGCCATGGCACCCGCCTGGAGGTGCTCCAGGCCTCGGTCGCGGCCAGGCCACTGAACAGCATCGATGAGCAGGTGCTACGCGAAGGGCAGCAGGTGCTGATGACCGCCGATGGCCTGGGTCAGGTCGACCCCGTCGCGGTCGGTGCCGATGCGTGGACCCGTGGCATGCTGGTCGTGGACAACGTACGCCTGGGCGACTTGATCGCCGCGCTCGCCCATTACCGCAACGGCCACCTGGGCGTGACCGCCGAGGTCGCCGACCTGCGCGTGAGCGGCAGCTTCCCGCTGACCGACACCGACCTGGCCCTGGCATCGCTTACGCCAGCCTTGCCGGTGAAGATCGAGCGGCATACGCCATGGTGGGTGACCGTCACCGCCAAATAGACCGCAACATTCAGTCTCCCTCCGTAGGAGCTGGCGACGCCTGCGATGGGCTGCAAAGCAGCCCCCTTTCCCCATCGCACATTTTTTTCCAACACCCCTGTCACTTTTCAAATCTCGCTCGGCAAGGAAGCAATCAGCACTTATTCGTCGAGGAGCCGCTGCATGTCCCGTGCCGTAGATTCTTTCCTGCGCCCCAGCCTGATGGCCCTGGCCATCGCCCTGGCCGCCCCGCTGGCCAGCCCTGCCCTGCAAGCCGCCGAGCAGTCGGCCCTGCGTGCCTATGACTTGCCCAGCGCACCGCTGGCGAGCACCCTGAATCAGATCGCCAGCCAGGCCGGTATCGCCCTGGCCCTGGATCCGGCGCTGGTCGATGGCCGCACCTCGGCCCCGGTCAACGGTCAGTACGATGCCGTCGGCGCCCTGCATGCAGCCTTGCGTGGCACGGGGCTGCAACTGCAGCAGAGCAGCGTCGGCAGCTACAGCCTGGTGGCCACGCCCGACGGCACCCTGGCACTGCCGGAAACCGCGATCAACGCCAGCGGCGACTTCGAGACGGCCTGGGGCCCGGTAGAAGGCTACACCGCCACGCGCACCGCCGCAGGCACCAAGACCGACACAGCCATTGCCGAACTGCCACGCTCGGTCAGCGTGATCACCCGTCAGCAAATGGAAGATCGCCCCGTTCTCAACCTCAACGACGCCCTGCGCTACACCGCCGGCGTGCAGAGCAGTGGCTACGGCGCCGACTCACGTAGCGACTGGCTGCTGGTACGGGGCTTCGTGCCCACCCAGTTCCTCGATGGCCTGCCGCTGCCTGTGGGCAACTACGCCACGCCCAAGATCGAACCGTGGAACCTGGAGCGTATCGCCGTGCTGCGCGGCCCGGCATCATCTGTCTATGGCCAGACCCCGCCCGGCGGTCTGCTGGACATGACCACCCGCCGGCCACAAGCCCTGAGCAGCCATGAACTCGAAGCCCAGGTCGGCAGCAACGAACACCGACAGATCAACTTCGACAGCACCGGCAAGATCGACGACGAAGGGCAATTTCTGTATCGCCTCAGCGGCACCGTGCGCGACAGCAATGCGGCTGTGGACCACATTCCGGACAAGCGCTACAACATTGCCCCCAGCCTGACCTGGAACATCAACGACGACACCAAGCTGACCTTCATCTCCCAGTACACGCGGGACGATACCGGCATCACGGGCCAGTTCCTGCCACTGCAAGGCACCAAGCTGGACAGCCCGGCCGGCAAGATTTCCCATCACAAGAACCTCGGCGATCCGGATTGGGAGTCCTACGACCGTACCTACTACGCCCTGGGTTATGCCTTCGAGACGCGCCTGAACGACACCTGGCAGTTCCGCCAGAACCTGCGTTACACCCGCAATGAGCTGGACTTCAAAGGCATCACCGCAGGCGGCCAGATCTGGCCCAACGGCCCGGACGTTGCGGTCAGCCCCGATGGCACCGTGCAACGCACCGCCGGTATCGTCGAGGAAGACATCAGCCAGTTCGCCGTGGACAACAATTTCCAGGCCGATTTCCAGACCGGCCTCGTCAGCCACACCCTGCTGCTGGGCCTGGACCACCAGCGCTCGACCAGCGACGCCCACTGGCGCTGGGGTTCGGCAGGGGTTCCGCCAAGCAACATCCACAACCCGGTCTACGGCCAAGACTTCTCCAAGGTCCAGTACATCGACATGTACGACTACAACCAGAAGACCCAACAGACCGGTGTCTACCTGCAGGACCAGATGGCCCTGGACAACTGGCGCCTGACCTTGGGCGGTCGCGAAGACTGGATTCATACCGGCACGACCTTCCACAACTTTGGCGATGCCACCAATACCCAGCGTGACAAGCAGTTCAGCGGCAACGCGGCGCTGAGCTACGTCTTCGATAACGGCCTGACGCCTTACATCTCCTACGCCGAGTCGTTCCAGGCCGCCAGGGGCGCGAGTGTCAGCCGAACCGAAGCCTTCAAGCCAACCGAAGGCAAGCAGTACGAGGTGGGTCTGAAGTATCAGCCACCGGGTAGCCAGACACTACTGACCGGTGCAGTGTTCGACCTTACCCAAGAGAACGTTTCGGTCTCCGAGGGAGGCGTGACCCGCCAGGTCGGCAAGGTCCGCGTACGCGGCCTGGAGCTGGAAGCCACTTCCGACGTCACGGAAAACCTCAAACTTGTGGGCTCCTACACCTACAACGACAGCGAAATCCTCAAGGGTGCCACCGGTGAGAAAGGCAAGCGCATGGCCCAGGTGCCACGCAACCAAGCCACCGCCTGGGCCGACTACACCTGGCACAGCGGGCCACTCGATGGCTTCGGTGTGGGGCTGGGCGTGCGCTACGTGGGCGACTCCTACGGCAACACCACCAACACCGACTGGGGCTATACCGGCTCCTATACCGTCTACGACGCCTCGGTGCATTACGACCTGGGCCGGGTGAACAACACCCTCAAAGGCGTGACGGTGGCGGTGGATGCCAAGAACCTGTTCAACAAGGACTACTTGTCCACCTGTGACGGGTACTACTGCTACTACGGCGACGAGCGCAACGTGACCGCCAGCGTCAATTACAAGTTCTGATCCACAGGGCCGCTGCGCAGCCCGTCGCGGGACAAGCCCCCTCCAGCAGCGGGCTTGTCCCGCGATGGCGTTGGCAGCAACACCGCCGAGCCCCCAGATTTCCCGGAACCGTAATGAAGAGCCAAACCATCCGCCGCTGGTCGGTGATCCACACCTGGACCAGCCTGGTCTGCACCCTGTTCCTGATGCTGCTGGCCCTCACCGGCCTGCCGCTGATCTTCCATCACGAGCTTGAGCACCTGCTCGGCGATGCCCCCGAGCTGCGCGAGATGCCCGAGGGCACGCCGCACCTGGACCTGCAGCAACTGGTACTCAAGGCCCAGGCCCATCGCCCTGGCGAAGTCATGCAGTACTTCGGCTATGACGAGGACGACCCAAACGGCGTGGTGGCGATCATGGCCGCCACCGCCGGTACCGAACCCAACGCGTCGCACACCTTCATGCTCGACGCACGCACGGGCGAAGCCGTGGCGATGCCTGCGGCCAACGGCGGCCTCATGATGACCCTGCTGCGCCTGCATGTGGACATGTTCGCGGGCCTGCCCGGCAAGTTGCTGCTGGCGTTCATGGGCGTGTTGTTCGTGGTGGCGATCGTCTCCGGCACGGTGCTCTACGCCCCGTTCATGCGCCGCCTGAAGTTCGCCAGCGTGCGCCATGATCGCTCGCGTCGCCTGCGCTGGCTCGACCTGCACAACCTGATCGGCATCGTCACCCTGACCTGGGCCTTGGTGGTCGGTGTCACCGGGGTGATCAGCGCCCTCTCCGACCTGGTCATCGCCGCCTGGCGCAACGACAGCCTGGCGGCGATGGTTGCCCCCTACCGCGACGCCCCGCCGCTGACCGAGCGCGCACCGGCCAGCCGTCTGCTGGAGATCGCCGCCGAGGCCGCGCCAGGCATGCGACCGGACTTCATCGCCTTCCCCGGCACACGCTTTTCCAGCGAGCACCACTACGCCGTATTCATGAAAGGCGCCACGCACCTGACCTCGCACCTGCTGACCCCGGTGCTGATCGACGCCTGCACGCTTCAGGTCACAGCGGTCGGCGAGCGTCCCTGGTACATGGATGCCATGGGCTTGTCACAGCCGCTGCATTTTGGTGACTACGGCGGGCGCCCTATGCAGATCCTGTGGGCGGTGCTCGACGTGCTGACCCTCATCGTCCTGGGCAGCGGCCTGTACCTGTGGTGGGGCAAGCAGCGCAAGGCGCGGGAGGTGACGGCATGAGCCACAAGTCGCAATCGACCCGGCGAATCTTCGCCTGGCCGGCGGTCATCGCGGTGCTGGGCGCAGTGGGGTTGTTTGCCGCGTTGCTGGGGGATGGCGGGTGGGACGTGTTGTCCTGGGCGGGACTGGGTGTGCCCGCGCTGCTGGGGGTTCGTGGGCTGATCGGTCGAGCCTGAGCACCTGAGAGCAATAGTCTTGCGCTGTGGCGTCTTCTTCGCGGGTTCCCCCACAGGTACAGCGGTGCTGTCGAGAGCACCGCAGCCCCGCCCCTACAAGTCCTGCACAGTCATCTGCTGTACCTGTAGGAGCGGGCTTGCCCCGCGATGCGGTGCCGGGACTTACTGATCAATGCGCGGCAGTACCGCATCCAGCCGTTGGTGCAGGGCGCTGCCGCTCGGCCAGTTGCGCAACATTCGCGCCCGGTCGCGGGCATAGGCCGGCGCAAAGCTGAGCTGGGTGGCATGCTGGCACATGGCATCGAGATCGATCAGCGACCACTGGCCGTTCTGCCAGAACAAATTGTGCCCCTTGAAATCGCCATGGCTGATGCGCTCGCGGATCAGCTGCTGCATCAGGTGCACCAACGCCTGCACCTGTTCTTCAGGCGCCTCGCCGCTCTCGACGTATGGCTGGAAACATTCGATCAGGTCCGGCCCGTCGGCATACTCGGTCACCAAAAAGGCCCGGCTGCGCAGGCCCATGACCCGTTGCTCCAGCACCGCCAACGGCCGTGGCGTGGCGATGTCGAGAAACTCAAGACGATGCCCTTCGATCCAGGAGTGCCAGGCGCGGCTGGGCCGCCAGAAGCGCTTGAACCAGTGTGCGGTGTTCTTGATGTTGTAGCGCTTGAGCACCAAGGTGCGGCCATCGACCTCGATACGCGCCACACTGGCCGCACCGCCGGTCTTGTACAGATGCCCCTCGTCGATCAACGCATCGGCGTTCTGCAGCACCGGCAGCATGGCTGGCACTTCGGCCCGGCGGATCGCCCGCAGGCCCGAAAGGCTGCGCTCCACGCTGAACAGCGTGCACTCGCGCCCGGCCTTTTCCAGATAGTCCTTCAAGCGCCAGTTGCGCACCTTGTCGATCTGCTTCTGCAGGGCTTCCAGCGGCAGGGCATGCTCGGCATTGGCCAGCAGGTAATGGACCAGCAGCTCTTCGATGAACGGCTCCAGGCGCTTGGGCAACTGGGCGAAGAACACCCCGAGATTCTCCAGCACGCGCTGGCGCGACAGCTGCTGCCCCGGGGTCTCGGCCTTGATGCCGCCACCGTCGATCAGGTACAGCTGACCGCCATGACGCAGCAGGTTGTCCAGGTGCAGGTCTTCCTGCCACAGGCCCTTGGCGTGCATGTGTGCGACCGCGGCGAGCGCTTCGCCCAGGACCTGCTGCTGCTCATCCGCCAGCACGGGGAGGTTTTCCACCGCTGCCCAGGCGTCGGCCAGGCTCTGGGCGCCGTCGAGAAACTCGAAGAGCAACCAGCCGCCCTCCCCCTCTTTCAGGCCATCGGCCAACAATTGCGGAGTCGTCAGGCCTTGGCTGGCGAGCAGCTTCACGCCCTCCAGCTCGCGCTGGAAGTGGCGGGCCGCGTTGCCGCCGACCAGCAGCTTGGCCAACACCGGTGTGCCACGCCAGATTCCGGCGCCGACATAGCGCTGGCCAGGCAGCACGCGCAGCAGGCTGAGCAGTTGCAAATCGGCGCTGCCGGCCGCATCGGCCAGGGTCACGTTCAGGGGTAACGACGGGCTGCGCCCGGCGCTTTTGAGATCAGACAAACGCATCAACGCGCCTCCTTTTCACGGCGACGACGCACCAGACGCTGCAACCAAGTGTCGACCAGGCTGCTGTCGCCAGGCTGCTCGAGGTAGGCCGCCAGCAGGCTGCGCACGTCCCCCTCGCTCCAGGCGCGGGCACGGCGCAGCAAAGGCTCCAGGTCCTTGAGCCGGTCACGCATGCCCATCAGCAGCGGGCGGGTCTTCTCGAGGTCGATCAGCTGGGCCTGCCAGCCTTCGCGACGCTCACGCAGGAAGATGTGCTTGGGGTAGAAACAGCCATGCACCTGGCCTGCCGCGTGCAGGGTGCGGGCCAGCTGACCGCAGGCCTTGAGGATGCCCTCGCGCTGCCCGGCCGCCAGTTGCGGCCACTGGGCCAGCAGGCTGTCCAGGTCGCGCCAGTCATCCAGTGCTCGGGTCATGAGAATGGCGCGATGCTGACCGTTGCCCTTGCGTTCACCATAGAACACCGCCTGCAAGGCGGGAATCCTGAGTTTCTCGTAGCGGCTGATGTTGCGAAACTCGCGGGCGAAGGTCGGCTCGCCGAATGGCCGGTGCAGGGTCCGCGTGAGGTAGTTGCTCTGGCGCTTGAGGTAGAACCCCTTGCCCTCGAGCTCCAGGCGAAACACGCTGCTCCAGCCGCCACGGCCGGTGTTGGGTTCGTCCACGGCGTCGAGCTGCAGCGCCCACAGCGCCTCGAAGTCATTCAGCCCGTGGCGTTGCAGCAGCGCCTCGTCGGCGCTGGCCAGGTAATCGGTCATTCCCTTCCCTCGAAGAAGCTCACCACCTCACGGATCCGTCGCTTGTCCCTGGAATCCAGGCGCTGGTGGCCGCGGTACTGCAGGTAAAAGCGCAGCCGCTGGGTCGCCGAAAGGTGGTATTTGGCGACCTTGTCCAGGCACGCCAGGTCCTTGATCAGGCGGTGGCGCAGCATCAGGGCACGGCAGCCGCGCCAGAAGTCGCCGGTCGGGCAATCGATGAAGAACAGCGTCGCCTTGTCGTCCACCAGCAGGTTGCGCCACTTCAGATCGTTGTGGGCGAAGTGGTGATCGTGCATGACCCGGGTATGCCTGGCCAGCTGGCGGCTGACACGGTCGACCCAGGCACGGTCGGCCAGGCGCGGATCCTTGCGCTCGGCCAGGGCGGACAAATCTTCGGTGTTTGGCAGCTCGCGGGTGATCATCGCACCACGGCCAAAGCCCAGACCGTTGCGCTCCAGGCCCCAGGCCACCACGTCGGCGGTGGGGATCCCCCACTTGGCGAACTGCTTGAGGTTCTGCCACTCGGCCTTGATGCGCGGCCGGCCCAGGTAACGGCGCAAGGCTTTGCCGGCACCGGTGTAGCGTTTGACGTAGTAGTTGACCCCGTCCCGCTCGATGCGCACCACTTCGCTGAGCGGGTCACGGGTGAGACGTTCGCCCTGCAGGGCGAACACCGCCTCGAGACTGCCGAAATCCGCCGCCAGGCTTTCGTAGCCTGGTGCCAATGTCCAACCCGCCATCAGAGCGCATCCCCATAGCGTTGCTTGCGATCGTAGAGTTTCTGCGCCTTGCGCTCGAGCCAGGCGAGCAGCGCGGCCTCATCGGCCAGGACCTGGCGCAAGGGACGCTGGAAATAGCCACGCAAAAAGCGCAGCTTGTCGCGGCGGGTCAGGCCGATGTCCAAGGCCGAGAAATACAGGGCCGCCAGATCCTTGTCACGCCAGCGGCGGGTGATCTTGTCACGGGTCTGGGCGCGGTGCAGGTCGATCACCGACAGTTTGAAATCTTCTGGCGTCACCGGTCGATCGGTGTGCAGCAGGAAGTGGCAGATATAGCAGTCGCGGTGGTTGACCCCGGCACGGTGCATGCCGCCGGTCATCTTCGCCACCTCAGCGATCAATGCCCATTTCAGGCGCGCCTGGGGCGGCTGTTTGACCCAGTCGATGCTGAAGTCTTCCAGGCTGATGGTCGGCGCCAGTTCTTCGGTGACGATGAACGAATGCTGACTCGCCGGATTGCTGCCGCGCTCACCGTAGGCCACGGCGGTCATGGTCGGTACGCCGGCTTGATGCAGGCGCTGGATCGCGCGCCACTCCTGACCGGCGCCGAGCACCGGCAGCTTGGCGCTGAACAGGTTCTTGAAGATCTCGCCCCAGCCGATGCCGCGGTGGATCTTGACGAAGTAGCCCTCACCCTCGACTTCGGTGCGCAGCGTGCGGCGGCCTTCCAGTTCACGGAACACCTCGCCCTGCAGGGCCTCCACGGCCTCGAAGGGGTCGCGCCCGGCCCACAGGCGCTTGAACGGCTCGGCCAATATCAGCTTCATGCCTGCTCCTGCCCGAGGATCACGTCGGCGGCGTGCTGCGGCATGCTGTACAAGTCCGCGGTATCGGCGAAGGCCAGCCCGTTGCGCGCCCAGGCCGCACGCGCCTGGCCGTCTTCGAGCATGCGTTGCAGGTAGCGGTTGAGTTGCTCCTGCTCGAACGGCTCGTCCAGCACCAGGCCGCTGTCGGCCTCGGCGATGTAATGGGCATAACCGCACACCTGGGAGACCAGCACCGGCAGGCCGGCCACCAGGGCCTCCAGCAGCACGGTGCCGGTGTTTTCGTTGTAGGCGGGGTGGATCAGCAAATCGGCTCCAAGCAGGAAGCGCGGGATATCGCTGCGCCCCTTGAGGAAGTGCACCTGCTCGCCCAGGCCCAGCGTGGCGCTCTGCAATTGGAACACCTTCGGATCGTCCTGGCCGATGACCATCAGCCGGGTGCGCTTGCGCAGCGCCGAGGGCAGCGCCGCCAAGGCCTTGAGGCTGCGGTCCACGCCCTTGGTCTTGAAGCCCGAGCCGATCTGCACCAGCAATAGGTCGTCGTCACCCAGGCCGAACTCCTTGCGAAACTGCGCGCGGATAGCATCGGCGTCGGCCGGGCGACGGCGGTCCTGGGAGATCCCCGGCGGCAACAAGTGGAAGCGCTCCAGCGGAGTGCCATAGTGCTTGATGAACAGTGGCTGCTGCACCTCGGAGATCATCAGCACCTCGGTGCGGGCATCCTTGGCGAACACCGCGCGCTCGTACTCGGCAAAATGCCGGTAGCGGCCCCAGCGGCGGTACAAGCCGCCGCGCAGGGTCTGGGCCTTGTCCTCGAAGCAACCGTCGGCGGCGTAGTAGACGTCCAGCCCCGGCATCTTGTTGAAGCCGATCAGACGATCGACCGGGCGCTTGGCCAGGTCAGCGGCCATCCAGGCGCTGAGCTTCTCGTTGCGACGGTGGTTGAACAGCGCCTTGACCGGCGCCACCAGCACCTCGAAGCCCGGCGGAATGTCACCCTCCCAGATCAACGTGTAGACACGGATCTGGTGGCCCCGCTTCTGGCACTCAAGGGCAATGCGCATGAAGTCGCGCTGCAGCCCGCCGAACGGGAAATATTTGTAAAGCACGAAAGCCAGTTGCATCAACGAACATCCTCAGCCAGCAGCAGCGCGCTCAAGCGGCTCGCCACATGCTCGGGATTCAGGCGAGTGAAGCACAGCGGCCACTCGCGTTTGAGATCGAACCGGCGCAGATCCTCGGCGCTCGGTTTGTAGGTGCACTTCTTCTGCAGGCAGGGCGCGCAGGGGAAGTCGCTGGCCTGATGGACCTGCACACGCCCGTAGGCGCCGGTCAGGCCAGGGTTGGTCGGGCCGAACAGGGAAATGGTCGGCACATCCAGTGCCGCCGCCAGATGGCCCAGACCGGTGTCCACCGCCACGCAGGCCTTGGCCGCCGCCAGTACGCGGGCGACACCGGCCAGGTTCAACTTGGGCAGGACTTCGCAGTTCTTCAAGCCCTGGGCGATACGCTCGGCGCGGGCTTTCTCGGCCGGGTTGCCCCACGGCAGGCGTACCTGCAGATTGCGCCGGCCGAGGCGTTCGGCCAGCTCGCGCCAGTAGGCTTCGGGCCAGTGCTTGGTGGCCCAGGTGGTGCCATGCAGGAACACCACGTACGGCGCTGCAGGTGGCAATTGCAGACGGTCCAGGTCCAGGCCATAGCGGCCGATGCCTTCGGGCAGGTCGTAGGCCAAGGCCAGGGCGAACAGCTGGCGCACCCGCTCCACGGCATGCTGGCCGACAGCGACCGACAGGCGTCGGTCATAGAAGCGGCTGGCCCAGCCTTCGCGGGCGGAGTAGCGATCGAGCCCCGCCACCGGCGCTTTGACATAGCGCGTCAGCCAGGCCGACTTGACCAGCCCCTGGGCATCGATCACCAGGTCGTACTTGCGCGCGCGCAGACGTTGCTTGAACGCCTTCCATTCGCCGCTCTTGATCGTCTGCCAGAGATTCTTGCGCCAACGCCGGATGGCCACCGGAATGACCTGGTCGACCGCCGGGTGCCAACTGGGGATCTCGGCGAAACCTTCCTCCACCACCCAGTCGAAGCGGATACCGGGAATGGCGTGGGCGGCGTCGGTGACCGCCGGCAGCGTGTGGATCACATCGCCCAGCGAAGATGTCTTGATGATCAGGACCCGCACTTAATCGACCTCGGCCAGGACATCGATCAGGTTCGGCCCGCCCAGGTGCGTGAGCGCGGCGATCACTTTGCCGGGCTCCAGCAGACGCAGGCAGTTGTAGTGGCCAAACCGGCAGGTGCGGTCAAAGCAGGGGCTGCATTCGATGCCCAGGCGCACGATCTCCACGTGCTCGGCCAAAGGCGGAGTGAAGCCCGGCGAGGTGGAACCGTAGACCGCCACCAGCGGGCGGTTCAGGGCAGCGGCCACGTGCATCAGCCCGGAGTCGTTAGACACCACGGCATCGGCGCAGGACAACAGGTCGATGGCTTCGGCGAGAGAGGTTTCCCCGGCAAGGTTGTAGGACTCCTCACGGAACCCTGGAATCAGCCGGTCACGGATCGACTCACCCACCGGATGGTCGTTTTTCGAGCCGAACAGCCACACCTGCCAGCCCTGGCGGATCATCGCGTCAGCAACCTCGGCATAGTGCTCAGCCGGCCAACGCTTGGCCTCGCCGAACTCGGCGCCTGGGCACAGCGCCAGCACCGGTCGATCGAGCTCCAGGCCGAACTTGGCCAGTGCGGCGTCGCGGCTCTGCGCTTCGATGCGCAGGCTCGGCCGTGGGTAAGGCTGTGGCAGCTCGGCACCCGGCGCATAGGCCAGGGCCATGAAGCGCTCGATCATCAGCGGGTAGCGGGCTTTGTCCAGCTTGCGCACATCATTGAGCAGGCCAAAACGCATTTCGCCGCGCCAGCCAGTGCGCTTGGGGATGCCGGCGAAGAACGGCACCAGTGCCGACTTCAGCGAGTTGGGCAGGAGGATCGCCTGGTCATACTGGCCCGCCAGGGATTTGCCGATGCGTCGGCGCGTGGCCAACTCCAGCGCGCCGTGGCCGAGCGGGAAACTCAGGGCCTGGCGCACCTCGGGCATGCGCTCGAGGATCGGCCGGCTCCACTCGGGCGCCAGCACGTCGATCACGCATTCGGGGTGCTGTTGCTTCAGGCACTGGAACAAGGTCTGCGCCATCACCATGTCGCCGACCCAGCTGGGCCCAATGATCAGTATTCTCATGCTTAGTCCAGAAACGCTCGGGGAGGCTCAGCGTTGGCCTGGCCTCCCCTCTTTATATTCAGGCTATGTGGCGGACAGTGTAACACCCAGGCATTTCTGCCGCTGATCGCAGCCCCTGGGGAGCGGGTTCGCCCGCTCTCACAGGGACGACAGAGATCTTCAGGTCAGCCCCAGCTCGCTCCAGATCCGCCGCACCTCGCGGCGCTGGTCGGCAAACTGCCCTGCATCGACGACGCCGGCCTGCTTCTGCAGGGCCTGGCGGTGCGAGGCCGAGCGGAACGCCTTGTACACTTCGCGCAGCAGCACCGCGTCGCTGGCCGGCATCAGGCCCGCCTGCTCCAGTTCCTCGAGGATGCGAATGTTGTCGGTCCAGCGCAGCAGGGCCGGGTGGTCGTGGGACCAGGCCAAAGCGGCGTATTGCACCATAAATTCGATATCCACGATACCGCCGGCATCCTGCTTGATATCGAAGGGCATCCCAGCCTCGAAGGCATTGGCGGCAGTGCCTGCGGCGGTGCTCTTGGTGCCGAGGTTGTCGCGCATCTTGGCGCGCATTTCGCTCACTTCCTGGCGCAGCTTATCCAGCTCACGGGGCTTGCCCAGCACCCGGGCGCGCACGTCCTCGAAGGCCGCTGCGACCTGCTTGCAGCCCACCAGTACCCGCGCCCGCACCAGGGCCTGGTGCTCCCAGGTCCACGCCTCGCCCTGCTGATAGCGCTCGAAGGCGCCGACGGAGCTGACCAGTAGCCCCGAGGCGCCAGAAGGACGCAGGCGCATGTCCACGTCATAGAGCTGACCGGAGTTGGTCTGGGTGGTCAGCATGTGGATGATGCGCTGGCCCAACCGGGTAAAGAACTGCGCGCCATCGATGGGTTTGGCACCGTCGGTCTCGCCCTGGGGATCGCCATCGTGGATGAACACCAGGTCCAGGTCCGAGCCATGCCCCAGCTCGATGCCACCGACCTTGCCATAGCCGACAATGATGAAGCCCGGATCGCACAGGCTGCCATCGCTGCGTTTGGGCTGGCCGTGACGGGCAACTGTCTGGCGCCAGGCCAGGGCCAGCACCTGATCGAGGATCGCCTCGGCCAGCCAGGTCAGGTAGTCGCTGACTTTCATCAGAGGCAAATTGCCAGTGATCTCCGAGGCGGCCACCCGCAGGCTGTGGGCCAGCTTGAAGTGACGCAACGCCTCCATTTGCTGCTCCAGATCGTCCTCGGGAATGCGCGTCAGGCGCTCGCGCAGCTCGCAGGCCAACTCCGGCGCCAGGGGCGGGCTGAACAGCCGGCCTTCATTGAGCAGTTCGTCGAGCAGCAACGGGTAGCGGGCAATCTGTTCGGCAATCCAGGGGCTGGCCGCGCACAGCGTCAGCAACCGGCGCAAGGCGCCTGGGTTCTCGGTCAGCAGCACCAGGTAGGCCGAGCGTCGCGCCACCGCCTCGACCAGTGGCAACACCCGCTCCAGCACCAGGTCCGGGTCGTCGTGCTCCACAGCCTGGGCCAACAAGCGCGGGATGAAGGCATCCAGGCGCTCGCGACCGATACGCTGCATGGAGCGCAGCGACGGGCTGGAGCGTAGCAACGCCAGGCGACGCAAGGCCTCCGCGGGTTGCCTGAAGCCGGCCTCCTCCAGCTGACGGCAAGCGGCCTCTTCATCCTGGGCCTGCTCCCACAGGGGCGACCACTCGCCACCGACGACCAGCTCGCCCTCGCCTTCCTCGTCATCCGGGTCGGCGATCACCTGGCGGAAGTGCCAGTCGATCCGGCCGCGCCAGTGCATGAGCTGGTCATGGAAGCCCTGCCAGTTAGCAAAGCCCAGGATAAAGGCCACACGTTCACGGTCCTTTTCGTCCTCCGGCAGCATTTGCGTCTGGCGGTCGGCGATGGCCTGGATCGCATGTTCGGTATAACGCAGGAATTCATAGCCCTCGCGCAGCTCGGCCACCACCGCCGGCGGCAGGTAGCCCTGACCTTCGAGGGTCGCCAGCACCTTGAGCAGTGGCCGCTGTTGCAGGCTCAGGTCGCGCCCGCCGTGAATCAACTGGAACGCCTGGGCGATGAACTCCACTTCGCGGATGCCGCCAGCGCCGAGCTTGATGTTCTCGGACATGCCCTTGCGCCGCACCTCCTGCTGGATCAGCTGCTTCATGGTGCGCAGCGCCTCGATGGCCGAGAAGTCCAGATAACGACGGTAGACGAACGGGCGCAGCATCTTCTGCAACTGGGCGCCGGCCACCTGGTCGCCGGCCACGACTCGCGCCTTGATCATGGCGTAGCGTTCCCAATCGCGGCCTTGGTCCTGGTAGTACTGCTCCAAGGCATTGAACGACAGCGTCAGGGCACCGGCCGAGCCGTAGGGACGCAGGCGCATGTCGACGCGGAACACGAAACCATCGACGGTCACCGGATCCAGTGCCTTGATCAGCCGCTGGCCCAGGCGGGTGAAGAACTCCTGGTTGTCCAGCGAGCGCTTGACCCCTTCGGTCTCGCCGCCCTCGGGGAAGGCGAAGATCAGGTCGATGTCAGAAGACAGGTTCAGCTCCACCGCGCCCAGCTTGCCCATGCCCAATACCACCATGTGCTGCGGCTGGCCGCTGCGGTTGCCGATGGGGGTGCCGAACTGCTGGCAATGGCGCGGGTACAACCATTGATACGCCTGATCAATGGAGGCGTCGGCCAGGTCGGACAGGTCGCGGCAGGTTTCCCCCAGTGCCGCCTGGCGGGTGATGTCGCGCCAGATGATGCGCACTTGCTGGCGGTTGCGCTCACGGCGCAGGTTGCGCGCAAGTTCCTCTTCGCTCTGCGCAGCGTCGGCGGCGGCGGCGATGCGCGCGCGCAACTCGCCCGGGGCGAAAGGCCGCTCCAGCTCACCGCTGGCCTGCAAGGCGAAGAGCATGGCCGGCTCACGTAGGGCCACTTCCAGCACGAAGTCGCTGGCAGCCGCTACCTGGTCGAAGGCGTGGCGCTGGGCGGGGCTCCAGGTATCGAAGTCCAGTCCTTCCAGGCCGGCGATGGCCTCACGCAGTGATTGTTGGTTACGGACGACCAGCGGTTGCAGGACGGCGGGCAGATCGAGCGGCAAAGGCAGGCGCATGGTCTATCCTTGATCGGCGTGAGTGAGAGGGGTAGCGGCGGTCGAGGGGATGCCGAATGACGGTTGGACTGTCATACAAAAGTTGGAAATAGCTGAAATAAACGAATCATTGGTTAAAAACATCAAGATTCACCCAGTCAGAGCCCAGTCCAAACCTACGGGAACGTTTTTCCCCACAACCCGACATGCGACAAAATGCCGCTTTTCTGTAGTTTTACTACTACCCCGGCTGTTCAAAAGCATGAAATGCCAAACCATTTGTAGTAAAACTACACGGCGCCGGATGACTGTCCGGCTAATCCAAGAATTCACGACGTCTGCCCAAAAGGCCAGTCGCAAACTCAGGCCACCGATTCTGGTTGCCTTTCCGCCCTGGAGCAAGCCATGCAAGACCTCGATCCCGTCGAAACCCAGGAATGGCTGGATGCCTTGGAGTCGGTCCTCGACAAAGAAGGCGAAGACCGCGCTCACTACCTGATGACCCGTATGGGCGAGCTGGCCACCCGTAGTGGCTCTCAGCTGCCGTACGCAATCACCACGCCATACCGCAACACCATCCCTGTTACCCACGAAGCACGCATGCCTGGCGACCTGTTCATGGAACGCCGCATCCGCTCGATGGTACGTTGGAACGCCCTGGCCATGGTCATGCGTACCAACCTGCGGGATTCGGACCTGGGCGGCCACATCTCGAGCTTCGCCTCCAGCGCCACCCTGTACGACATCGGCTTCAACTACTTCTTCCAGGCTCCTACCGAGGAGCATGGTGGCGACCTGATCTTCTTCCAGGGCCACGCCTCCCCAGGCATCTATGCCCGCGCCTTCCTCGAAGGTCGCATCAATGAAGACCAGATGAACAACTTCCGTCAGGAAGTGGACGGCAAAGGCCTGTCCTCCTACCCGCACCCGTGGCTGATGCCTGACTTCTGGCAGTTCCCGACCGTTTCCATGGGTCTGGGTCCGATCCAGGCGATCTACCAGGCACGCTTCATGAAGTACCTGGAAGCCCGTGGTTTCATCCCGGCCGGCAAGCAGAAGGTCTGGTGCTTCATGGGCGACGGCGAGTGCGACGAGCCGGAATCCCTCGGCGCGATCGCCCTGGCTGGCCGCGAGAAGCTGGACAACCTGATCTTCGTCATCAACTGCAACCTGCAGCGCCTCGACGGCCCGGTTCGCGGCAACGGCAAGATCATCCAGGAACTCGAAGGCGTGTTCCGTGGCGGTGGCTGGAACGTCAACAAGGTCGTCTGGGGCCGCTTCTGGGATCCGCTGTTCGCCAAGGACACCAACGGTGCCCTGCAGCGCCGCATGGACGAAGTCATCGACGGCGAGTACCAGAACTACAAGGCCAAGGACGGTGCGTACGTCCGTGAGCACTTCTTCAACACCCCAGAACTCAAGGCCATGGTCGAAGACCTGTCCGACGACGAGATCTGGAAGCTCAACCGTGGCGGCCACGACCCGTACAAGGTCTACGCGGCCTACCACCAGGCGACCAACCACAAAGGTCAGCCGACCGTCATTCTGGCCAAGACCATCAAGGGTTACGGTACCGGTGCTGGCGAAGCCAAGAACACCGCGCACAACACCAAGAAGGTCGACGTCGACAGCCTGCGTCACTTCCGTGACCGCTTCGACATCCCGGTCAAGGATGCCGACCTGGAAAACCTGCCGTTCTTCCGTCCTGAAGAAGGCAGCGCCGAAGCCAAGTACCTGGCCGAGCGTCGCGCAGCCCTGGGCGGCTTCGTACCGCAGCGCCGTGCACAGAGCTTCAGCATCCCGACGCCGCCGCTGGAAACCCTGAAGGCGATCCTGGACGGTTCGGGCGACCGCGAAATCTCCACCACCATGGCCTTCGTGCGCATCCTGGCGCAACTGGTCAAGGACAAGGAAATCGGCCAGCGCATCGTTCCGATCATCCCGGACGAAGCTCGTACCTTCGGTATGGAAGGCATGTTCCGCCAGCTGGGCATCTACTCGTCCGTAGGTCAGCTCTACGAGCCGGTCGACAAGGACCAGGTGATGTTCTACCGCGAGGACAAGAAGGGCCAGATCCTCGAGGAAGGCATCAACGAAGCCGGCGCCATGTCGTCGTTCATCGCCGCCGGTACCTCGTACAGCAACCACAACCAGCCGATGCTGCCGTTCTACATCTTCTACTCGATGTTCGGCTTCCAGCGTATCGGTGACCTGGCATGGGCCGCTGGCGACAGCCGCACCCGTGGCTTCCTGATCGGCGGCACTGCCGGCCGTACCACCCTCAACGGTGAAGGCCTGCAGCACGAAGACGGTCACAGCCACCTGATGGCTGCCACCATCCCGAACTGCCGCACCTATGATCCGACCTACGGCTACGAGCTGGCGGTGATCATCCAGGACGGCATGAAGAAGATGACCGAAGAGCAACAGGACGTCTTCTACTACATCACCGTGATGAACGAAGCCTACACCCAGCCAGCCATCCCGGCCGGCGCCGAGGAAGGCATCATCAAGGGCATGTACCTGCTCGAGGAAGACACCCGCGAAGCCGCGCACCACGTGCAACTGCTGGGTTCGGGCACCATCCTGCGCGAAGTCCGCGAAGCGGCCAAGATCCTGCGCGAGGAATACAACGTCGGTGCCGACGTCTGGAGCGTCACCAGCTTCAACGAACTGCGCCGTGACGGCCTGGCCGTGGAACGCGCCAACCGCCTCAAGCCTGGCCAGAAGCCACAGCAGACCTACGTCGAGCAGTGCCTGGCCGGTCGCAAGGGCCCGGTTGTAGCCTCCACCGACTACATGAAGCTCTTCGCCGAACAGATCCGTCAGTGGGTCCCGAGCAAAGAGTACAAGGTCCTGGGTACCGATGGCTTCGGTCGCAGCGACAGCCGCAAGAAGCTGCGTCACTTCTTCGAAGTCGACCGCCACTTCGTCGTGCTGGCTGCCCTGGAAGCCCTGGCTGACCGTGGCGAGATCGAACCGAAGGTGGTGGCCGATGCCATCGTCAAGTTCGGCATCGATCCGGACAAGCGCAACCCACTGGACTGCTGAGGAGTATTTTTAAGTGAGCGAACTCATTCGCGTACCTGACATCGGCAGCGGTGAAGGTGAAATCATCGAGCTGTTCGTCAAGGTCGGTGACCGTATCGAGGCAGACCAGAGCCTGTTGACCCTGGAGTCCGACAAAGCCTCCATGGAGATCCCCGCGCCCAAGGCCGGCGTGATCAAGGAACTGAAGGTCAAGCTGGGCGATCGCCTGAAAGAAGGCGACGAGCTGATGGTCCTGGAAGTCGAGGGCGCCGCCGCGGCGTCCGAGGCTCCGGCCGCTGCCGCCCCGGCCGCCGCAGAGCAACCGGCTGCCGCACCTGCGCCAGCCGCAGCACCTGCCCCGGCCGCAGCACCTGCCGCCGCCAGCGTGCAGGACATCCACGTGCCGGACATCGGCTCGTCGGGCAAGGCCAAGATCATCGAAGTACTGGTCAAGGCCGGCGACACCGTCGAAGCCGACCAGTCGCTGATCACCCTGGAGTCCGACAAGGCTTCCATGGAGATCCCATCCCCCGCCGCTGGCGTGGTGAAGGAAGTGATCGCCAAGCTGGACGACGAAGTCGGCACCGGTGACCTGATCCTGAAGCTGGAAGTCGCGGGCGCAGCCCCGGCTGCCGCTCCAGCCGCTGCCGCACCGGCACCTGCCAAGGCCGAGGCGGCTCCAGCCGCCGCGCCTGCCGCAGCGCCGGCTCCGGCTGCTGCACCGGCTCCAGTTGCCACCGCGCCGGCTGCCGGCAGCAACGCCAAGGTCCACGCCGGTCCTGCCGTGCGCCTGCTGGCTCGTGAATTCGGTGTCGACCTGGGCGCGGTCGCCGCGACCGGTCCGCACGGCCGCATCCTGAAGGAAGACGTGCAGGTCTACGTCAAGGCCATGATGCAGAAGGCATCGGCAGCTCCTGCCGCCGGCGCGACCGGTGGTGCAGGCATCCCGCCGATCCCGGCCGTGGACTTCAGCAAGTTCGGTGAAGTGGAAGAAGTCGCCCTGACCCGCCTGATGCAGGTCGGTGCCGCCAACCTGCACCGCAGCTGGCTGAACGTGCCGCACGTCACCCAGTTCGACTCCGCCGACATCACCGAGCTGGAAGCCTTCCGCGTTGCGCAGAAGGCCGTGGCCGAGAAGGCTGGCGTCAAGCTGACCGTGCTGCCACTGCTGCTCAAGGCCTGCGCCTTCCTGCTCAAGGAACTGCCGGACTTCAACAGCTCGCTGGCGCCAAGCGGCAAGGCGATCATCCGCAAGAAGTACGTGCACATCGGCTTTGCCGTGGACACTCCGGACGGCCTGCTGGTCCCTGTGATCAAGAACGTCGACCAGAAGAGCTTGCTGCAACTGGCTGCCGAAGCCGCTGCGCTGGCCGAGAAGGCCCGCACCAAGAAGCTGTCGTCCGACGAGATGCAGGGCGCCTGCTTCACCATCTCCAGCCTCGGCCACATTGGCGGCACCGGCTTCACGCCGATCGTCAACGCGCCTGAGGTGGCGATCCTGGGTGTCTCCAAGGCCACCATGCAGCCGGTCTGGGATGGCAAGGCCTTCCAGCCCAAGCTCATGCTGCCGCTGTCGCTGTCCTACGATCACCGCGTGATCAACGGCGCCGCCGCCGCGCGCTTCACCAAGCGCCTGGGCGACGTGCTGGCGGATATCCGCACCATGCTGCTGTAATGCAGCCCCTTGCCTCACCCTTCGCGGGGTGAGGCAAGCCTGTTTCGAGCTGCCACGCTCGTACCTCAACCCCGCCCTCTGGCGGGGCTTTTTTTGCCCCCGACAAACGACACGCAGGCTGTGGAAGGCCCAGCGATGCCTTGCCGATCGACACAGCCGTTGGGGGAGCGGGTTCACCCGCGAATACTGGCAAAGCCGGCACCATCCCGCGCGGAGTCTGCATCGTGGCTGTTCGACGCCTCAATAAACCCGCTCCCAAAGGCGCCCTCGGCCTTCAGATTTCCGTACAACCGCCGACAAGCTGCTTACAGCTCCCCGCATGGCCGCTTGCCAGTGCCGGGGACATGATGCAACCTTGCCTTAGGCGCCGCCGCATAGCCCGCGACCCGCCGCGCCAACCGCCCTCTTCAAGCGAGTCTTCGATGAAAAGCCAACCCGATGCCGCCAGCCGAGTGGCGGCCGAGGTCGTCACGCAGCTCCCCGTGCCTTCACGGCTCGGCATGCTGCGTTTCGAACGGCTCAACGAAGCCAGCTGGGCGATGCTCTATCTCGATCCTGCCTGCGAGCGCCAGTTCGGCCTGCCTGCCGCCGACCTCTGCGCCCTGATCGGCTCACCCTACGCCAGCCTCATGGAACCAGAGGCGCGCTACAGGCTGCATGACGAGATCCAACTGCAACTGGCCCGGCGCAACCACTACCGGATCCGCTACACCCTGCACACCAACGGCCTGGCCCTGCGCCTGCTGGAGATCGGCGAAGCCTACCGCCAGCACAACCGCCAACTGCTGCGCGGCTATCTCACGGTGCTCGATGATCAGCAGGAGGACGAGCCAGGCCTCGGCGATGACGATCTGGAGTCTCGCAACAGCCGTCTGCAACTGGCCTTGCAGCTCAACCAGCGCGCCCAGCAGGAGCAACTGCAGCACCTCGAGCGTGTGCGCGCCCAGCAAGACCTCATCCTGCGCCTGGCCCGCCAGCGCTACAGCGCCGATAACTCGTTGCAGGAAGCGGCCGAACTGATCACCCGCAGTGCCTGTGAAATCTACAAGGTCGATTGCGCCAGCCTCTGGCACTTGCAGGACCAGCACCTGGAGCCGATCAGTGCCTGGCACAACCTGGATCAGCGTCACTACCTGCCCCAGCCCATCGACGCCAGCTGTTTCCCGGACTACCTCGACGCCCTGCACGCCAGCCGCGCCATCGATGCCCACAACGCCGGCCAAGACCCACGCACACGCGACATGGCCGAGAGCCTTTACGCGGCGACCAACAACGCCATGCTCGACGCCAGCATTCGCGTCGATGGCCAGGTCGTCGGCGTGTTGTGCCTGGAGCAGATCGGCAAGGCCCGTGCCTGGCAAGCCGACGAAATCGCCTTTGCCGGCGAGCTGGCCGACCAGGTCGCCCAGGTCATTACCAATCACAACCGACGCACGGCAGCCAGTGCCTTGCACCTGTTCCAGCGGGCCGTGGAGCAGAGCGCCAGCGCCTTTTTGCTGGTCAACCGTGACGGCGTGGTGGAGTACGTCAACCCAAGCTTCACCGCCATCACCCAATACAGCACCGATGAAGTGCAAGGCCGCCGCCTGGCAGAACTGCCCGCCCTGGAAAACCTCAGCGAACTGCTGTTCGACTCGCCCTCGAGCCTGGCCATGGGCAACAGCTGGCAAGGCGAATTCAAGAGCCGGCGCAAGAGCCTGGAGCCCTACTGGGGCCAGTTGTCGATCTCAAAGGTCTTCGGCGACAACCGCGAACTGACCCACTACATCGGCATCTACGAAGACATCACCCAGAGCAAGCTGGCCCAGCAGCGCATCGAACGCCTGGCCTACACGGACAACCTGACCAACCTGGGCAACCGCCCTTCGTTCATCCGTAACCTCGACGAGCGCTTCGTGCGCATCGGCGACAATCCCCTGTGCCTGCTGCTGGTGGATATCGACAACTTCAAACGGATCAACGACAGCCTCGGCCATCAGACCGGCGACAAGCTCCTGGTCAGCCTGGCCCGGCGCCTGCGCAACAGCCTGGGCAGCAGCGATATCCTGGCGCGCTTTGCCAGCAATGAATTCGCCGTGTTGCTCGACGATGCGAGCCTGGAGACCGGCCAGCAGGTGGCCCAGCAGCTGCTGCACACCCTCGACAAACCGATGTTCGTCGACAACCAGCTGATCAACGTCACCGCCTCGGTGGGTCTGGCCTGTGCGCCACTGCACGGCAGCGACCCACAGAGCCTGATGAAGAACGCAGGCCTGGCGCTGCACAAGGCCAAGGCCAACGGCAAGCATCAGGTCCAGGTCTTCACCGAAGTGCTCAATGCCGAGGCCAGTTACAAGCTGTTCGTGGAGAACAACCTGCGCCGCGCTCTGACCCAGAACGAGCTGGAGGTGTTCTACCAGCCCAAACTGTGCCTGCGCAGTGGGCGCCTGCTCGGCCTGGAAGCGCTGCTGCGCTGGAACCACCCTGAAAAAGGCATGATCCGCCCCGACCAGTTCATCAGCGTGGCCGAGGAAACCGGCCTGATCATCCCCATCGGCAAATGGGTGGTGCGCCAGGCCTGTCGCATGAGCCAGCACCTGCGCAAGGTCGGCGTCGGCAACCTGCACGTGGCCATCAACCTTTCGCCCAAGCAGTTCTCCGACCCGGAGCTGGTCGCCTCGATCGGCACCATTCTCAAGGAAGAAGCCCTGCCCCCTCACCTGCTGGAGCTGGAGCTGACCGAGGGCCTGCTGCTGGAAGCGACCGTCGACACCCATCGCCAGCTCGACGAGCTCAAGGCCCTGGGCTTGATCCTGGCCATGGACGACTTCGGCACGGGCTATTCGTCGCTGAGTTACCTGAAGAAGTTTCCGATCGACATCATCAAGATCGACCGCAGCTTCATCAACGAGATCCCCGACAATCAAGACGACATGGAGATCACCTCGGCGGTGGTTGCCATGGCCCACAACCTCAAGCTCAAGGTGGTTGCCGAAGGCATCGAAACCGCCGAACAGCTGGCCTTCCTGCGCCGGCATCGCTGCGACGTCGGCCAGGGCTACCTGTTCGACAAGCCTATCCCGGGGCGCGAACTGGCCGAGCGACTCAAGCGATATCCACGCGGCCCGGTGGCCTGACAGCGGCGCAAAGCTCGGGCACTATAAGCCCCATTCGAGCCATTTCGCGGGTGCGCCCACTCCCACAGGCACGACGCTGCTGATGTGGGGTTTACCCGCGAAGCGGCCAACACTCATCTACCTGACATACAGAGGAACGGCCATGGTCCTGCGTTCGGAAATCCTGGTGAACAAAAACGTCATGCCTACCGCGGAGCAAGCTCTGCCTGGCCGCGAAACCCCGATGGCCCTGCCCGAGTTCCACTACGTGTTCAAGGAGACGCCGCTGCTGGGCCCCTTCTTCGAAGGCAGCATCGATTTCGCCATCTTCGGCCTGGGCTGCTTCTGGGGCGCCGAACGTCGTTTCTGGCAGCGCGAGGGCGTGGTCAGCACCGTGGTCGGCTATGCCGGCGGCTTCACCCCCAACCCGACCTATGAAGAAGTCTGCTCGGGCCTGACCGGCCACACTGAAGTGGTACTGGTGGTGTTCGACAAGGACAAAGTGAGCTATCGCGAGCTGTTGGCGATGTTCTGGGAACTGCACAACCCGACCCAAGGCATGCGCCAGGGCAACGACGTCGGCACCCAATACCGCTCGGCGATCTATTGCACCAGCCCCGAGCAACTGGAACAGGCCAAGGCCAGCCGTGACGCCTTCCAGGCCGAGCTGAGCAAGGCCGGTTTCGGCGAGATCACCACCGAGATCGACCAGGCGCCGACCGTGTACTTCGCCGAGGCGTACCACCAGCAGTACCTGGCCAAGAACCCCGACGGCTACTGCGGCATCGCCGGTACCGGCGTCTGCCTGCCTCCAAGCCTGCAAGGCAACTGAGGCCAGGCCATGACGACCATGACCCTGTTCCATTCGCCGCTCTCGCCGTTCGTTCGCAAGGTGATGGTCGTGCTGCACGAGACCGGTCAGCTCGACCGTGTGACCTTGCAAGCCGTCAACGTCAGCCCTGTGAATGGTGACCAGCAGCTCAACCAAGGCAATCCGATCGGCAAGATCCCGGCGCTGCGCCTGGAAGACGGCACGGTATTGCACGACAGCCGGGTGATCTGCGAGTACCTCGACCTGCAGCACGTCGGCAACCCGCTGATCCCCCGCGAAGGCTCTGCCCGCTGGCGGCGCCTGACCCTGGCCTCCCAGGCCGACGCGATCATGGATGCGGCCGTCTCGACCCGCTACGAGACCTTCCTGCGTCCGGAAGACAAACGCTGGGACGGCTGGGTCCAGGCCCAAGGCGAAAAGATCCGCCGTAGCCTGGCCGACCTGGAACAGGCACACCTGGCGGAGCTTGCCTCGACGTTCGACATCGCCGCCATCGGCGTGGCCTGTGCACTGGGCTACCTGGACCTGCGCCAGCCGCAGTTCGGCTGGCGTGAGCAACAGCCGGGGCTTGCGGCCTGGTATGCCGAGGTGCTCAAGCGGCCGTCGATGGCCGCGACGGCTCCGGTGATCTGACGGGCCTGTCTGCGGATAAACCCACTCCCACACGGATTGCCGCCAGCCCTGTGGGAGCGGGTTCACCCGCGAAAACCTCACCCCGATGCCACAGAACAAGCATCCCGATTCGATAGGCCAACCAGCGCCCCACTTCCCGATCCTCCCTCATGCCGTCCTCCCCACCCGCGCCCAGTCCAGGCGACGGGTCAGCACCATGAACACGCCGAGCAGGCCAAAGCACAGCAGCGAGCCCATCAGCAGCGCATAGTCCTCGGCGCTGAGCAGGCCAAAGAGCATCCCATACAACACCGCCAGCCCCACCGCAAAGCCGGCGCCCCGCGCCAGGCTGCACAGCACATGGCTCAGGTAGAAGCCGATCAGCAGCACGCATGCCGAGGCCGACAACCCATAGGCCAGGCCAAAGCCCACGTGTTCGGACAACGACAGCAGCAACAGGTAGAAGAAGGCCAGCGCCACACCCACCAACGCGTATTGCACCGGATGCACGCTGAGGTTCTTCAGCACTTCGAACAGGAAGAAACCCGCGAAGGTCAAGGCGATGAACAACAGCGCGTACTTGATCGCCCGTTCACTCTTGAGGTACTGGTCCACCGGGTCGATGAAACTGACGCCAAAGGCACGCTCATTGAAACCAGCGCATTGCCCCTGGCCGGCACACTGGCGCAGCGCATCCTCGAGGTTGGTGGCGAAGAACGAAGTCTGCCAGTGAGCCTTGAAGCCCTGGTCGTCCACTTCCCGGCGGCTGGGCAGGTAATTGCCGACAAAGCTTGGGTGAGGCCAGTTGGCGCGCATGTCCACAGTACTGCTGCGCCCCACCGGCACGACATGCAATTGGCCAGTCCCCTGCAGGGCCAGGTCGAAGCCATAGGTGAACTCACGGGCCTGGCCACCTTCGAGCATCGGCAACGTGACATGCACGCCACCGCCCAGCCAATCCAGGCCCGGGCCGGGCTCGAACGGCAGGCGCTGGTCGTCCAGGGTCAGTTCCAGGGCGTTCTCGATGCCGCGGATATCGCTGATACCCACCACCAGATAGGGCTTGTCGAAGCGGTAGTCCTCCCACTCCTTGTCGATCCCCCAACGCGCCGGGATCTTGAAGCGGCCGCTCATCCTGCTCTTGGCGTGAAACAGCCGGGCTTGGTAGATACCTCGGGCGCGTAGCTCGGTGTCGATATCGCTATCGAGGTCGAAGGTTTCGGGCAAGAAGTACAGCTGGCCAGTGAGTGTGCTGGTTTCCTGCACGCTCTGGCCGTTCCTCTCGATCCAGCGCCGCTCGTACTTGCGGTAGGGCACCACCAGCAGCGGGCCGCTGATCTGCTGGGCGAAGCTCGAGCTTTCGGCGATATCCTGCAGCACGCTGTCGCGCAGGGCCTGCCGTTCGCCGATCAGGCCTCCGATCATCAGCAGCGGGATCAACAACAGCAACATCAGCAGGGCAATCATGCCGAGCTTGAAACTCAAGGTTTTGGTCATGGGCAAGGGCTCCGTTTGCGATGGGCGCAGTGTGGCGCCGCTGCGTGGAGCCTTTATGGAGCGCGTGTGGAGATTGGGTGGAATCAGGACCATCCTTTTGAAGGACTGCGCAAAAGGCTGCCGGGATCAACTCACACGCTGCGCCGGCAACCACAACCGCACGCGTACCCCGCCCTCGACGTTCTCCACGGCCAACGACCCACCATGCAATTGCATCACCTCCGCCACGAAGTTCAGCCCCAACCCCGTACTCTTGCGCCCGCTGCCTGGCCGCGGCAGTGAATAGAAGCGTTCGCTGACGCGCCCGATGGCGTATTCGGGAATCGCCTCGCCCTGGTTGAACACACTCAGCGCCACCCGTTCGCCTTCATGCTCCAACTCGAACAGCAACGCGCCACCTGCCGGCGAGAAATCCAGCGCGTTGTCCAGCAAGTTGGCCAGTGCCTGGCGCATCAGGAAAGGATCGCACAGCAACCTCAGCTCCGCCGGCACCCGCTGGCGCACCTGCAGGCTTGCACCCTCGATGCGCGCCGCATGGGTCAGCAGCAGTTCATCCACCAGCGCTGCCAAGGCAATCTGCTGTTCGTCTTCCAACGTCTGCATCTGCTCAACCCGGGCCAGGTTGAGCAAGCGCTCGATCATCTGCTGCAAACGCCCACTCTCGCGTTCGATGTTGCCGGCGAAACGCACCCGCTGTTCTTGGGGCATGTCCCCCTGAAGCAGCTCGGATGCTCCACGGATCGCGGCCAGCGGGCTCTTTAGCTCATGGGTCAGGGTGTGCACGTAGCGCTCGACATAGGCCTTGCCTTCAAGCTGGGTGCGCATACGCTCCACGGCCGTGGCCAACTGCCCCAACTCGCCCCCCTTGTAATGGGGCAAGGCCGCGCGCTGGCCTTCGCTGACGGCCTGGGCATAGCGGGTCAGCCGCCGCAGCGAGCGCGCCAGCCACCACGACAGCGCCGCCCCCACCAACAGACCCAGGCCGATCAAACCCAGGCCCAGGTTCATCAGCCGCTGTTCGGCGCGATCGACATAGGGTTGCAGCGAACTGTTGGGCTTGGCCACCGTCACCACACCGATGATGCGACCCTGCTCGAGGATCGGCGCGGCCACGTGCATCACCGACGTGGTTTCATCGGCCGGGTCGCTGCGCGTGGAACGTGCGCCGTATTGGCCACGCAGGGTGAGGTAGACATCGTTCCAACGGGAATAGTCCTTGCCCACGTCCTGGCCGCTGGAGTCGAGCAGCACGGTCCCCTTGGCATCGGTGACGTAGATGCGGTGGCTGACCTGATTCTTCGCCAGCCCCCAGATCCGCGCGTCGGGGCGACGCTCGCCGTAAGACGCCAACACCTGAGGCAGCCGCCCTTGGTTCAGGGTGCCTGCCTTGACGTCGTCATGGAGGATCTCCGCCAGCAGGTTCGCGGTGTCCACAAGGGTTTCCTCGGACGACTGACGCACCACAGGGCGGATCTGTTCACGCACGGTACTGAGCAAAAAGTAACCGGACAACCCGACGAACAGGAAATACACCAGGAAGATGCGAATACCCAGGCGCATCAGGCATGGTCCGGGCTGTAGCTGTAACCCAGACCGCGATGGGTCTGGATGGGCTCAGCGTCAGTCGCGACCTGGCGCAGCTTGGCACGCAGGCTCTTGATATGGCTGTCGATGGTGCGCTCGTAACCAACATCGGAGGCGACACCCACCGCATCGAGCAACTGCTCGCGGCTGAACACCCGCCGCGGTTGTTCCAGCAGGCATTGCAACAGACGAAATTCATGGCGGGTCAGGGCCAGCGGCTGAGTGCGGTAGCTGATCTGCATGCTCACGGTATCGAGCTGGAACACCGAGGTCTGGGCCGACGTTTGGGCCAGGGGCCCCATGCGCTTGAGGATCGCCCTCACGCGCGCGGCCACTTCCCGCGGGCTGAACGGCTTGACCACGTAATCGTCGGCGCCGATCTCCAGCCCCACCACCCGGTCGATTTCAGCATCGCGGGCGCTGAGGAACATCACCGGGACATCGCTGAAACGGCGCAACTGCCGACAGGTTTCGAAGCCGCTGATGTCCGGTAGGCCGATGTCGAGAATCACCAGATCCGCCGGGCGCAGACGCTGCTGTTCGAGGGCTGCGCCGCCGAGGGTCACCCACTCGGTGCTATGGCCATCAGCCTGCAGGGCATAGACCAGGGTATCAGCAATGGCGGATTCGTCTTCGACGATGAGGATATGGGGCATGGCGTCCGGCCTTGCAGGTGGCGAAGCTGGACATATAGGCAAGTTTCACAGACGACGCAATCCCTTGTAGGAGCGGCCTTGTGCCGCGAAAGGGCTACAAGCAGCCCCCGGGGATCGGTGATGCCCAAAAAATAGCCGGGGGCCGCTTAGCGGCCCTTTCGCGGCTCAAGGCCGCTCCTACAGGAGGCGGGGCCCGCTTTGGATCAGCAGTCCGGCTTGCCGGCAGTGAACTTCTTCGCCGGGTTCACCGCCGCCTTGAACGCCTTCAGAGCCTTGGAGCCGATGAGCAGTGGATAGTTGAAGTGGCTGCGGTCGACCAGGTTGACCTCCACCGTGCGCTTGACATCACCCAGGCACAGCTCCAGGTCGATCACCGGGCGCTTGGAGACTTCCGGGACGTCACCTTCTTCGTCCTCGTCCACTCGGTTCTTGATCTTGCTGATGCGCGACAGCTCATGCTCGTAGACCTTGCCGTCGGCGTCCTTGGTCGCCAGACGGAAGCGCACCCACTCGTCGCCATCGCGGGTGAACAGTTCGATGTCCTTGGCCGACAGCGAGGCGGTGTAGGCGCCGGTGTCCATCTTGGCCTTGAGGGTTTCGCCAAGCTCCGGCAACGCAATGTTCTCGTAGCGGCCATACAGCGTGGGCTCGGCGGCCATGACCGGCAGGGCAAGGACCGACAGCAGGGCAAGCAGTGATTTCACGGGTTACGCTTCCTTGAGGTGGGACAGCACTTAGACTGCCTGGGCACGATAGGTTCGTTGTCACAGCTTATCCCACACAATGTGAAACATTTGTCCCAGTATTTGGCCAATGCGCATTTGGCGTAGACCAATGCCCCACTTATCATTGCCAACCATTTTTATTCCACAACAAGAGTTTCTTTATGCGTCGCCTGCTCACCGGCATCCTCACCACCGTCCTGCTGTTGCTCAACACCCTGGTGCTGATCTGCCCGCTGATGGTGTTCGCCCTGCTCAAACTGGTGCTGCCAGGGCGTGGCCGCGACTATGCCTCCTGGGCGGTGATGTGGATCGCCGAAACCTGGTCGGAAATCGACAAGGCGATCTTCGCCCTGTGCATCCCGACCCAATGGGACATCCGCGGCATCGAGAAGCTGCGCCAGGACACCTCCTACCTGTGCGTGAGCAACCACCAGAGCTGGGTGGACATCCCGGCCCTGATCGAGAGCCTCAACCGCCGGGTGCCGTTCTTCAAGTTCTTCCTCAAGAAGGAACTGATCTGGGTACCGCTGCTGGGCCTGGCGTGGTGGGCGCTGGACTACCCGTTCATGAAGCGCTACAGCAAGGCCTTCCTGGACAAGCACCCTGAGCTCAAGGGCAAGGACCTGGAAATCACCAAGGCGGCCTGCGAGCTGTTCAAGCGCCAGCCGGTGACCGTGGTCAACTACCTCGAAGGCACGCGCTTCAGCGAAGCCAAGCGCCAGGCCCAGCAATCGCCCTACCAGCACCTGCTCAAGCCCAAGGCGGGCGGCGTGGCATTCGTGCTGGCGGCACTGGGCGAACAGCTCGACGCCCTGCTCGACGTCACCATCGTCTACCCCGGCAACAAGGCGCCGGGGTTCTGGGACCTGCTCAGCGGCAATATCAGCCGGGTGATCATCGACATCCGCGTGCGTGAACTGGACCCGGCGCTGTGCGCTGGCGACTACGAGAACGATCCGACATTCCGACAGACAGTGCAGGCCTGGGTGAACCAACTGTGGCTCGAAAAGGACCAGCGCATCGAGCAGTTGCGCGCCGAGATGCGATAGAAGGCGCGTCATCTGGGCGCGTCCTACTGCGGGGCAAAGCCCACTCCCACTGGGGGCTGCGCACCACGGGATGCCGATTAAAATCCAGATTTATAATCGACATAAGCAACTCTTTGTTTGTCATCACCTAGTCAGGTGGATAAAAATCGATCAACGCACAACTACAAAAATGCTTGGATCGATCGATGGCCAAACAACCTCGCACCGCTGCCGAGGCAGCTCCCACCCAACTTCGCCGTGTCCTCGGGCTGCCCGCCCTGGTGTTCTTCGGCTTGGTGTACATGGTCCCGCTGACCATTTTCACCACCTACGGAATCGTCACCGAGATCACCGGAGGTCGCACCGCAGGTGCCTATCTGGTGACCCTGCTGGCGATGCTGTTCACCGCCACGTCCTATAGCTTCATGGTCAAGCGCTTTCCGGTCGCAGGCTCGGCGTACTCCTACACCAACCTGGCCTTCGGCCCCAACGTGGGCTTCCTGGCCGGCTGGTCGCTGCTGCTCGATTACCTGTTCATCCCGATGATCAATTACCTGCTCATCGGCCTGTTCCTGAACATCGCCTTTCCGGCCATCCCAGCCTGGACCATCATCCTGGCCTCGATCGCCCTGGTGACCGTGCTCAACGTGGTCGGCATCCATTCGGTGGCCAAGGCCAGCAACCTGATCGTCGGCGCGCAGATCGTCTTCATCGGGGTGTTCGTGGCCTTGTCCTACCAGTCGCTGGCAGGCCAGCCGGTGGACCTGCTCTCGCCGCTGATCGGCGATGGCAGCCAGCCGGGCTTCGGTCATCTGATGGCGGGCGCGGCGGTGCTGTGCTTGTCGTTCCTGGGCTTTGACGCGGTCTCGACGCTGGCCGAGGAAACCCGTGACGCCCGCCGCGACGTACCGCGCGCGATCATCCTCACCACCCTCGGCGCAGGCCTGCTGTTCACCCTGCTGGCCTACATCAGCCAATTGGTACTGCCTGGCAGCACCTTCGCCAATGCCGATGCCGCAGCCAACGAAGTGATGTTCAAGGCCGGCGGCCAGTTCCTGGCCAACTTCTTCACCGCCGCCTTCGTCGCCGGCAGCCTGGGCTCGGCCCTGGCGTCCCAGGCTGCGGTGTCGCGCATCCTCTACACCATGGGCCGCGACAAAGTGCTGCCGCAGCGCACCTTCGGCCAGTTGTCGCCGCGCTTCGGCACCCCGGTGTTCGCCATCGTGCTGGTGTCGGCGTTCTCGCTGCTGGCGCTGGTGATCGATCTCGCGACCCTGGCCTCGCTGATCAGCTTCGGCGCCCTGGTGGCCTTCTCGGCGGTCAACCTGGCGGTAGTGCGCACTCACCTGATCAACGAGCGCACCCACCGCAACTTCAAGGGCCTGCTGTGCTACGGCGTGGTGCCGCTGGTCGGCCTGGGCCTGACCCTGTGGCTGTGGACCAGTCTGTCGGCGCTGACCCTGGTGATCGGCCTGTGCTGGTTCGCCTTGGGCCTGGCCTACCTGGCGGTGCTCACCTCGGGCTTCCGCCGCCCGATGCGCCTGGTGGACTTCTCCGAAGCGGCCTAACGCGCCACGGCCTTTTGAGGGCGCGGAGTTTACCGGGAAAAAGGTGGTGAATCGGCCATCGCATTCGCGGGTAAACCCGCTCCCACAGGGCCGGCGGTGTTCCAGCCAGGTGAGGCTGACCGCACATCCATAAGCCTGGCGGTGATTCTTGTGGGAGCGGGTTTACCCGCGAAGGGAACGCCTCGGTAGCGGGCACGGGCCAAGCCCGTGCG